>JAFGVC010000149.1 GCA_016938195.1 Tissierellales bacterium
CATGTTTGAAAATTTTGCTAATGGCAAAAGTCTTATGTAAATTTTTTATGCTCATGTACGATTTATGCAGGACTGTCCCCAATTTTATGATAAAATAGTAATTGTACAGGAGTGTCCCCCAAAAAAAGAAAGGAGCGTATCGCATGTCAAAAATATTGGTTTTATATTATTCATTTGAGGGCAGTACTGAAAAGATTGCCCAATCTATCGCACAAAGTATCAATGCGGATATCATCAAAATTACACCTCAAAAGGATTTGTCTTCAAAGGGATTTAGTAAATATCTATGGGGAGGAAAGCAAGTTTTAACCGGTGAGAAACCACCCATCCTGCCTAATAATCTCGCACAAACCGTTGTTAATTATGATCTGATTTTCGTAGGAAGTCCTATCTGGGCCGGCACATTCGCTCCTGCTATCAAAACCCTGCTTGAAGACGGTAGCATTGTGAATAAAAAAATCGCTTATTTCTGTACTCACAAAGGCGGTGCTCAAAATGCCTTGAAGAAAGCTCAACAAGCGATTGAAACTAACAACATTTTCGTTTCTGCCATCGATCTGGCAAACGTGGCCTCATCCTTTGATGCATGCTCAAAAAAAGCTGTGCAATGGGCTACCAAGATTGGAATGTCCCCTATGCAATTTTAATGAAAGCCTTGACGATTTCAGGGTCGAATTGACTGCCCGCATTCTTTTTCAATTCGTTAATCGCTTCTTCTTTACTCATAGGGGCTCTATACGATCTCTCAGAAGTCATGGCGTCATAGGCATCCGCGACCGCCAATATTCTGGCTTCAAGAGGAATATTGTATCCGGAAAGCTTTTGAGGATAGCCTTGTCCGTCCCATCTCTCATGATGAGAAATAGCGCATTTTGCAACATCGTTGAATTCTCTTACGGAAGATAAAATTCTCCAACCTGCTTCCGGATGTTTCTTGATTTCTTTCCATTCTTCGGGGTTGAGACCTCCGGCTTTATTCAATATTTTCTCATCAACACCTATCTTGCCGATATCATGCAATAATCCTGATATCTTGATTTTGTTGATAGCTTCATTGTCAAAGCCCAATCCGGTAGCAATTAATCCGCAGAGCTGGCTCACTCTTTTTGAGTGTGCCATTTCTCTTTCGCTTTTTTCAAAGAGACTACTCATGATTAAATCGATGGTTTTACTACGTATACTTGCACTATCATACATTTTCTGTCTATACATATAATTTTCCGCACCGGCAAAAGTTTCATTGATGGATTGGTCATCTGTTTTCTTTGTTTCAAATCCGATAGAAACTGATAATGCTAGCATATCTTTATTTTCAATTTCAATATTTTCTCTTATTCGTTTGATTAATTTATCGGCGTCCTCTCCCGTAGTGTGTGTTAATATGACGGCAAATTCATCTCCGCCTATTCTGGCTACAATATCATCCGCCCTACACCCTTTAACTATTGCTGCGGCCGCTTTGACAAGCAATCTATCACCGTAAGGATGTCCAAAAGAATCATTAATGAGCTTTAATCCATTGACATCCGCCATCATAATAGTCAACGGAAGATTTCTTTTCTTGTCAAGTCGCTTCAGCTCTTCTTCGAAATATCTTCTGTTATAAAGACCTGTCAAATGGTCATGATAGCTCATGTAAAGCAACCTGTCTTCTCCCTCTTTGCGTTGAGTAATATCTATACCAATCGCATACAGATGTTGCACCGCACCTTCATCATCAAAAATACCTCTTATTCTCCACTCCTGCCATTTGTTCTCTTCCATATGCCGTGTCTGACGAATATATCTGTACATGGGTCGAAGGGGATTAAGCACCATTATTTCTCCGCCAATTCCAGATTTCTCATCTAATTGTGTAAACTCATCAAAAGGCGTTCCTAAAAGCTCTTCCTCCGACTTATAAAAATAACGACAGTACGATTTATTCACATATGTCAAGGTCCCTTCCGGGTTGAATTCACAAATCAAAGCCGGTAAATCATCCAACATATGTTGATATTTTTCCTTCATAGTCATGAGTTGGTGCGTGCGATTGTCAACCAGTTCATTAAGTCTCTGTTTTTCTAACTTCTCAAGCATATAATGATCTCTGATTTTCAACATGCTTCTCAATTGGACATATAATTCAATATCATCTATGGGCTTATTGATAAAGGATTCTCCGCCGCTTTTAATGGCCTTCAGACGCGTTTCCTTGTCATTCTTTAACGCTGTGACAAAAAGCACAGGGATTGTTTGAAGAGCCGGATCTTGTTTCATTCTTCTACATACTTCGTATCCATCCATTCCGGGCATTAGAATATCAAGCATGACCACATCCGGTTCATGCTCCTTGGCTAAAGCCAATCCCTCCGTTCCATTCGCTGCAGTGATTACCTTAGAATTGGGAAAAGCTTCCAAAACAAGTGCTTTGAGACTTATTAAATTTTCAGGTTGATCATCAACTAGTAAAAAAACTCTTTTCTTACTCTCCATATAGCACCCTTTGAATAATACCTAGAAATTGGTTTTCTATAATAGGCTTTGGAATAAAAGCATCAAAGCCGTGTGCGAGAAATATCTCACGGTCCGTCGTCATTGCACTTGCAGTCAAAGCAATAATAGGTATGTGAGCCAATGTAGGTGTTTTTCTAATTATTCTGAAAGCCTCAACCCCATCCATTCCCGGCAAGGCGATATCCATCAGAATGATGTCAGGTATATGCTCTTTTACTAATTCAAGCGCTTCTTCCCCGTCTTCAGCCTCAACAACATTGAAAGTATCTTGTAGCAAGGCTCTAGCTGTCAAACGATTATCCGGATTATCCTCAACAATTAAAGCTGTTGGGAGTTTAGATAGAATATGTCTGACCGTTTTGACTGTTTCTTTTCGGCAAGGAGGACACAACATGGATAGCACAGCTTCTCTCAACATTTCAGGGTCTACATTTCCCTTTTGTATTAACTGATAGATATGATTCTTTTTTAATTTTGCAAGCTCATCTTTTTCCATATGCTTTGCCGTTAAAACAAGAACTGGAACGTTTTCTGTCCTTTGGTTTTCCCTCAATGCTTGAAGCACCTCAAAGCCGTCTATGTTAGGCATCATCAAATCAAGAATTATGCCGTCCGGAATCATCCCTTTAAGAATCTGTATCGCTTCCACTCCGTCGCGTGCAATGCTGATAGAATATTCATCCTCTTGAAGAATATCCAAAATCTGAACAATGGCAGGATCACTATCTTCAACAATTAACAATTTTTTTCCATGCTTGGATTCAGAAATACCTTCACGAGGAATAGTGCTATGGATTTTTTCGATTTTTTCATTTTCTCCCTCAGACGGTTTTAAAATGGGGAGTGTAACAATAAATTTTGAACCTTGCCCTAAAAGGCTTTCAACTTGAATATTCCCGCCCAGAAATTCACTGTATTTTTTAGTGATTGCCAAGCCTAGCCCCGTTCCTCCAAATTTTCTTGTTGTGCTACCATCCGCTTGACGAAACTCATCGAAAATATGCTTAATATCGTTTTGAGCAATGCCAATACCGGTATCTAAGACTTCTATAATAAAATGATTGTTGTCAATCCTTGCACCAACTGATACAAATCCCGCTTCAGTAAATTTTACCGCATTGCCTAGTAAATTTTGCACGATATGTCTTACCTTTTGCATGTCACTGATAACTGTCAGGTCTTGATCCTTCGTCTCGTGAATCAGATTGATATTTTTTTCATCAGCCAGAGGTTTGACCACTTGCAAAACTTCTCCTATTAAACCATTTAAACTGAACGCCTCGGATAATAGATCCACTTTTCCCGACTCTATCCTCGAAATATCCAGAATGTCA
>JAFGVC010000150.1 GCA_016938195.1 Tissierellales bacterium
ATTGTTATTTTTGTTAAAAAAATAATGAAACCCTTGAAAATATAAGCTTTAAATAAATAATAGGAGTGTCTAACTTGACACTACCATAATGGAACAAGGAGAAGAAAAATGAAAATACTGATTGTTGGTGGGGTAGCGGGTGGTGCAAGTGCTGCTGCCAGACTTAGAAGAAACGATGAAAAGGCTGAGATAATAATGTTCGAGAGAGGAGAGTATATCTCATTTGCTAATTGTGGATTGCCTTATTACATTGGCAATGTCATACAAGAAAGAGAAAGTCTCCTGATTCAAACGCCTGAAGATATGAAAGCGAGATTCAACATTGATGTGAGGGTTTTTAATGAGGTTTTAAGCATTGATGCGACAAACAAAAAAGTCCATGTTAAGAATTTAAAAACAGGAAATGAATATGATGAGGACTATGACAGATTGATTCTTTCACCGGGCTCCTCACCTTTAAAACCTCCTATCCCAGGTATTGACTCTCCAAACATATTTACTATATGGAATATTCCGGATACAGATAAGATTAAAGAATTCGTAACAAATCATACGGTTAAAAGAGCGGCTGTCATAGGAGGCGGTTTTATAGGAATAGAAATGGCTGAAAATCTTTACGATTTGGGCATTGAAGTATCCATTATTGAACTGGCTGACCAGATTATGGCTCCTATTGATTTTGAAATGGCACAGATTCTCCATCAGCATGTCAATATGAAAGGTGTTAAATTGTATTTAAAAGATGGTGTCAAATCTTTTGAATATAACGACGGTATAACGACGGTTACTCTCAATAGTGAGACGAAAGTAGAGGCCGACTTAGTCATCCTTGCTATAGGTGTTAAACCTAATGGTGAGCTAGCTTCAAAGGCAGGTTTGATAACCAATGCAAGAGGGGGTATTGCTGTTGATGCTTCTATGAGAACCTCAGATGAATCTATATATGCGGTTGGAGATGCGGTTGAAGTAAAAGATTTTGTTAACGATATCCAGACGATGATTCCTTTGGCTGGTCCTGCAAACAAACAAGGAAGAATTGCAGCAGATCATATTTCAGGTATTCCTTCAGTTTATAATGGAACGCAAGGAACCTCAGTAGCGAAAGTATTTGATATGACAGTTGCGTCTACCGGAACCAACGAAAAAACCCTAAAAAGACTCAACAAGGTCAATGATCAGGATTATATGTGTGTCTATATTCATCCCAATAATCATTCAGGTTACTATCCGGACGCATCGAAAATTTCGCTTAAGCTTTTATTTTCAAAAAAAGAAGGAAAAGTATTGGGCGCACAAGCTGTCGGATTTGAGGGTGTAGAAAAAAGAATAGATGTTATCGCTACAGCTATTAGGTTCAATGCGACGATATTTGACTTGACGACACTTGAGCTAGCTTATGCACCTCCATATGGCTCTGCAAAGGATCCTGTCAATATGGCAGGTTACGTGGCGGAGAATATGCTGAAAAATTCATTGAAAGTTGTTAACTGCAATCAACTTGAAACATATCTAGACAGTGATGCTGTTTTATTAGACGTGAGAGACCAAGATGAGTTGGAAACAGGTATGCTTCAGCATGCACATCACATTCCGTTAAATGAATTGAGAATGAGAATGGGAGAATTGGATAAAAATAAAACAATTATTGTTTATTGTGCGGTAGGTGTCAGAGGTTATATTGCATCTAGGATTTTAAAACAGAATGGGTTTTCAGATGTTAGAAACTTAAATGGTGGATTGACAATGAGAGAATTTCATGATTACAAGGTTAACAGTATGTTGCTACCTAGAATAATTGAAAACAAAAGCCAGCCAAGCCATGAGACTTCGACATCTAATTTTAAGAGAGTGAATAGCATCGATATCGAGAAAATTAAATTGAACTGCTCAGGACTACAATGCCCTGGTCCTATCATGAAGGTTTTTGAGAATATTAAGACCATGAATCATGGGGATTTACTTGAAGTGACTGCTACTGACATGGGATTTGCGAAAGATATTACAGAATGGTGTAAAAGAACCGGGAATACGTTAGTAGACATTAAGTCAGAGAACCGAGCTATTTCAGTAACAATAATGAAAGGATTAGATGAGCAACAAGAATCAGAAAAGGCTTTAGAAAATATATCTGAAAAAACAGATAAAGCTATGGTAGTATTTAGTGGTGACATGGATAAGGTTTTAGCTGCGTTTATTATTGCAAATGGAGCGGCAGCCATGGGAAGAAGTGTGACAATGTTCTTCACATTTTGGGGCTTAAATGCATTAAGAAAGAAAGAAAAAATCAACTTAAAAAAATCATTTATAGAAAAAATGTTTGGCTTTATGATGCCTAGAGGAGCAGAAAAGCTTACTCTTTCCAAAATGAATATGGGAGGTCTGGGGTCCATCATGATGAAATCCGTCATGAAACAAAAAAACGTAGATTCGTTGGAGACACTTTTAAAGAATGCACTTGACAATGGTGTAAAAATAGTAGCTTGTACCATGTCTATGGATGTTATGGGGATAAAAGAAGAAGAACTGATTGAAGGAGTAGATCTTGGAGGAGTTGCTTCATTTTTGGCGGCTTCAGAGAGATCGGATGCGACGTTATTTATTTAATGCCATAACAACTAAAGCTTTGCCAACATAACTGAGCAAGCCGTAATCGGCTTGTTTTTTTTGGATTTTTATAGATTATCGTTAAAAATAATTCACAAATGACAAAAAATGTTGTAGAATGAATATAGTACGTATATCGGGAGGGATTTATGGATTTCAAAGAGATAGAGCTATTTATGAACAATCTAAAATCTGTCGTATCGTGTAAAATAATTTCAGACAGTCATGATCAAATTCAAGAGATTCATATACTTGCTGATTCATCTAGAGGTACGAAGCAGATCTGTAGAGATGTGCAATCTGTTCTTATATCAAAATTCAATTTAGACGTAGATTATAAAAAAATCAGTATCGCGCAAATTAATGACCATTTGACAATCGGTCATAACTTTAGACTGGCAATCAAGTCCGTACAAGAAGAAAGCCATGCGCATGAAGTTATTGTTAGAGTTAAGTTTGAGTTTGAAGAAAATGTTTATGAGGGAGAAGCCTCAGGTCATAAAACAGAACGCAATATATTGCGTTTAGGCGCACTAGCGTCCTTGAAAGCGGTTGAAAGCGCTATTGGTTTTGATCATTGTCTTTTCTTAGAGGAAATAGATTATGTTGAAATGGCTGGCAAAAAAATGGTGACCAGCGCCGTGAGTTTCTTTATGAATGGGACGGAAATTATGCTTTGCGGAAGTGCTTTCGTTGAGAGTTCGAAAACTGAAGCAGCTGTAAAGGCAACATTGTGTGCTATAAACAGAAGAATTGCAAGATATAGCACAACAAATTAGTTATAAAAGACCGGCATTTCTACTTTTTTTAATTAGCGAAGCGATATAGCCTGCTCAATAGCGATAAGCAGAGAACAGGTCAGGAGGCTATATCATGAAAAAATTGGTAGCTGCTTTGACATCGATTCTTGCTTTAGTATTAGCAAGCGGTGCCGGATACAGATGGTTATAAGATGCAAATAGTTTAAAAATTCCGGTCTTTTATATATATGGAGGAACGCATGTCATATATTACAAACCAGTCAAAAAACTATATACGGGTTTTGATTGTACTAGCCGCCATGCTAGCAGGATATATATATTCGACGTATACAATCAGCGACTGGCGGATGGTATTCATTCTAAGTTTTTTGGCAATCATTGCCGAAACATTTTTGGTGCAGATGCCGGGCATAGGCTCTATTTCAGTAGCATTTGCGATTACATTTGCAGCAATCATTTTAGGTGGACCTTTCACAGGAATAATTGTCAGTATTACAGGACTGATTTTCAGCCGTCCTTACGTTGAAGGAAGAGGCTATATCCATCTTTTTAACACGCCAGCCTATAAAACCTTCTTTAATATTTCTCAAAACATTCTTTATACAGGGCTAGCAGGCCTTGTTTATTATGTCTTACATAATCGTTTCCTCTATTTGGGTGAAATTGAACCAATTTCGGTAGTAGGATCCATGTCGACATTTGTGATTGTAAACACCTCCCTGATGACACTTTTGATTATCACCTTAAATGGAGGAAAGGTGCTCAATATCTGGTACGAAAATTTCAGAGGAACAATTTTGAGCGTTATGGCGGTGGGATTCTTGGGTATCATTGTAGCCATTGCCTATGATAAATACGGACCGGGAGCCGTCGTCCTATTTTTTATTCCGCTGATGCTCTCTAGGTACTCATTCAAGCTCTATGTAGACATGAGAAAAAATTATTACGATACCGTAAAAGCACTTATCAATGCCATAGAGGCAAAGGATTCTTATACAAGCGGTCATGCAGCTAGAGTTGGTGATTATGCTGTGGCTATAGCGACGGAAATGAATATGTCCCAAAGACAAATTGAAAGAATTAAAAATGCTGCTTTGCTCCATGACATAGGGAAAATCGGTATTAATGACAACATTTTGAACAAAACTGAAAGACTGTCGGATTTGGAATACGAGGTGATAAAAAGTCATCCTGCCATCGGGTATGATATCATCAGTGATATCGGTTTTTTAAAGGATGTGATGGATATCGTTCGCAATCATCACGAAAGATGGGACGGCAAAGGGTATCCGGATGGTTTAAAGGGTAGCCAGATACCGATAGAAACCTGTGTATTGACTATTGCTGATTCTTTCGATGCCATGACCACTGACCGGCCTTACAGGGAAGCCTTGTCTGAGCAGCAAGCAATAGATGAAATTATCAAATATTCAGGAACACAGTTTAATCCATCTATTGTAGATGTTGCTGTAAGTGCACTTAAAAAATGTAATATTGAACCCAAGCAAACAAAAAAAGACAAAGGAATCGCATAAATGTTGCATGAACTCGTCGGTGTATTAATGATCTCAACCCTGATTGCTCTTCTGAGAGGACATAAAATTTCTAGCCTTTCAAACACTAAAATTAAAGGGCTGTGGATTTTTTTTATGGTTTTTATCATTCAGTTTTCAAGCTTGTTTATAACAGAAAATTTTTCGGGGCATTGGTTCTCAAGTTATATTGTGATATACTTTCCATATATACATTGCATCTCATATCAATTGCTTTTAGCTTGTGCCGTTATTAACTTTGACAAGAAATATATGAGAATTTTATTTGTTGGGATACTGCTAAATTTCATTGTTATACTATTTAATGATATGAAAATGCCGGTTAGAATACCTCTTGAGTCTCCAAATGCATGGGAAAACTATAGCTATCTTCAATATGGAAATGATTTGATTCACACAACGATGACAAAAAATACAAGCTTTAAATTTCTTGCAGATATTATCATTTTGGATCATCCTTATCCCTTTAAAAAAATTATTAGCATTGGAGATCTTGTGCTTATTGCAGGTTTTGGGTGGTTCATCCAAGAAGAAACGAAAAATCACCCATAAGGTGATTTTGTGTTATAAGGGTTTGTTTTCGACGGGACTTGACATGATGATGTGGGTTTCCGTGTTGCCGTAAGCCTGCACCTTTCCAACCAACACTTCCAAGTCAGTGATTTCACGCAAATGAGCTTTGAGAATCATGCTATAAGGACCCGTTACATGATGACATTCGGTGATTTCCTCAGTCCTTTGAGAAAATGCGATGAATTCTGAGAGCTTGTCTGATTTCATTGCCACATTAATAAAAACTGTAATGGGCTTTCCGATTTTTATCGTATCAATAATAGCTTTATACTTCATGATTGTTCCATTTTCCTCAAGTCTTCTCACCCTTTCAGCAGTAGCAGGAGGACTTAATGAAACAAGCTTTGCCAAATCTTTCATAGAAATCCTTCCGTCATCCTGAAGCGTTTCGATTATTTTATAATCTGTAAAATCCATATTTCACCTCACATTATAAATAAAATAAAAAAAATAACATTCTTAATTAGCTGAAAATGTCAAATTACTTATCATTAGTTATTTACAAAAAAACATATCAATGTTACGATTCTTAGAAGAACTGATTCATTATAACATAATAATATTAAGTTTATCAAGAAATAACTTTACAAAAAAATAAAAATATCGATTAACAAGTAAAATAGTTAAGAACATAAGCTTATTAAACACAAAAAAATATAAGGAAGGTTAAAATGAGTAGAGTAAAAATCACTGAAACATCTTTGAGAGATGGTCATCAATCACTAATCGCTACGAGGATGACAACTTCTGAAATGTTACCTGTTCTTGAAAAAATGGATGATGCCGGTTATCATGCTCTTGAAGTATGGGGAGGAGCTACCTTTGATGCATGCCTAAGATTTTTGAATGAAGATCCTTGGCAAAGACTCCGTACCATAAGAGAGCATGTCAAACACACAAAGCTTCAAATGTTACTTAGAGGACAAAACATTTTGGGGTATCGCCATTATGCTGACGATGTAGTCGATGAATTTACAAAACGCGCTATTTATCATGGCATTGATATAGTAAGAATTTTCGATGCTTTGAATGATATTAGAAATATGGAAAAATCCATTGAAGTGGTTAAGCGTGAGGGAGCACATTGTCAATGCGCCATTTCTTATGCAACAAGCAAGGTACATACCATTGAATATTACCTTGAGCTTATCAAGAATCTTGAGAGCTTGGGAGCGGATTCGATTTGCATAAAAGATATGTCGGGCATATTGAAGCCATATGACGCCTTTAAATTTGTAACTGAAATTAAGAAAATCACCAAGCTACCAATAGAGCTTCATAATCATTGCACAAGTGGCGTTGCTGAAATGTCGGTGCTTAAAGCCATTGAAGCCGGAGTTGATATTATTGACACAGCTATATCACCCTTCTCATCCGGAACTAGTCAACCCTGTACTGAAACAATTGTTGAGGTGTTAGCCGGCACTGAAAGAGAAACAGGCATGGATGTAAAAATACTTAGTGAAATAGCTGATCATATGAAAAAAGTAAGAGACGGTTATCTAGCGAGCGGAGTATTAAATCCAAAAGTTTTTTTCATAGAGCCCAAAACATTATTATATCAAGTACCGGGGGGCATGCTATCCAACTTGATGTCGCAGCTTAAAGCATTGAATGCCGAGAACAAGTTTGAAGATGTATTAAAGGAAATTCCCAAAGTAAGAGAAGACCTAGGATTCCCACCCCTTGTTACGCCATTAAGTCAAATGGTTGGAACTCAGGCGGTCTTTAATGTAATAATGGGTGAGCGATACAAGATGATTCCTAAGGAAGTAAAAAAATACGTCCAAGGTTATTATGGAAAACCACCTGCACCTATTACGGATGAAATCAGAAAAATTATCATCGGAGACGATGAGGTTATTACTCAAAGGCCAGCTGATTTATTGGAAAATGAGTTGGAAAAAGCAAAGGAAGAGATTTCTGAGCTTTATGAAACGACAGAAGATGTTTTGTCTTATGTATTGTTTCCTCAACCTGCAAAAGAATTTCTGGAAAACAGAAAATTCAATTCATACAAAAATGCCGAAGGCTTTATAGGATAAAAAGGGGCTGTCGCTAAATAGCTGATTTTGCCCTGACACAGATAAAATGAAGAGAACCCGCAGGATTCTGGACTTTTAAAAAG
>JAFGVC010000151.1 GCA_016938195.1 Tissierellales bacterium
AGCACCGAATTAATGCCAAGCACACGAATGTATTCCTCGTCGAACATATACCCTCTCAGATAATTGAAAAAAGCAACGACAGAAACAACAGTCACAAAGCTCAGTCCAATCATGAGGTACAAATAGGTTCTTGAAACAGTCAATATATCTCCAAAGAGATAAGAATTCATGTCGGGCTGATATCCCGGGGCAAGCGAAATAAACAAAATTCCGAGCGCCATGCCAATAGCCCAAAACATTCCAATCAACGTATCTGAATGTGTAGATGATTTTCTGTTGATTCTGGCAACCGATAATGCGGCAATCACTGAAAAAATCAATCCCGGAATAATGGGTTCAACGCCTATTAGATATCCTAGTCCAATCCCGCCAAAAGAAGTATGCGCAATCCCACCACTCATACTGACAAGCTTTTTTTCGACGATAATGGTTCCGATGATTCCGCAAAGCACGCTTGAAAAAATAGCTGCCAACAAAGCATTTTGAACAAAATTGTATTTAAATATTGCGCTAATCATTCTTTCTGCTCCTTTCAATCATCCTGCGATTCAAAGCACCTGTCTGCAACAGCACATTGAGAGGACAACCAAAAATCTCATCAATGTTGTCAATATCAATCTCTTTGTTTTCGTCATGATAATGGATGCTCCGACTGACACACGCCAAGCTATCAATATAATTAAAAATATGTTCCATATCGTGCGTGACCACTACAATCGTTTTTTCTTGATTTAACTCCTTCAAAAAGTCAAACACTTCTGTTTTGGCTGCTGAATCTAAGCTCGATGATGGCTCATCTAGCAACAATACATCCGGATTGGTCAGCAAGGCGCGTGCAATCAATACCTTCTGGAGCTGTCCTCCTGAAAGATCTCCAATCTGTCGTTTTTGAATCTCAAGCAAACCCAATCTTTCAAGCAAAGCTGTCGCTTGAAGGATATCTTTTTTTCCATACTGGTAGAAGGGGTGCATCATTTTTTCCAATCGCCCCATCAACACAACCTCTCTCACAGAAATAGGAAAGGACTTATCAAAGGAAGCAAACTGGGGCACATATCCCAAGGTAATGTCTTTTCGAGTCACAACCTCTCCGGATATTGGTTTGACAAGGTTAAGCATCGCCTTTAATAAAGTACTCTTTCCCCCTCCGTTAGGTCCGATAATTCCCAAAAACGCTTTATGCCTAATATTTAAGCAAGCATTCTCAAGCGCACACACATTTCCATAATAAACTGTTAATCCCTTTATTTCAACATCATTCATGTTAAACATCTCCCGATTTCCAATCTAATTGACGACTTCACTCAACTTTTCAATAATATCTCTCATACTACCCATATAATCATAGGAAAGGGGCGAAACAGAAATAGCTGTTCCTCCAATCTCCTTTGCAATTGTCTTGGCCTGTGAGCTATCAAATTCATCCTGATAAAAAATGACCTTCAGTCCCTTCTCCTTAGCAAAATCAATCACATATTGAAGTCTTTCCGCCGTTGCCGTCTTTCCGTTTTCCTCAATTGTTATCATTTCCAGCCCATAATCCTCCGCAAAATAGCCATAAGCCGGATGATAGATAATGAATGCCTTTTGATTTGCATCTTCAAAAGCGGTCATTATATCCTCATCTAATTTTTTCAACGCATTTATGTAATTTTCTGCATTTTCAATATATTGATTCTTATTCGCCTCATCCATCCGAACAAGCTCATCTCTGATGCTTTCAATCATCACCTCAACTCTTCTCGGAGACAGCCATATATGCGGGTCAATGGCCTCGTCGTAGCTTTCCTCACCATCTGAATCGTCATGTGCTTCATCCTCCTCATGATGGTGTTCGTCCAACAATCGACTGGCATAGCGCTCTGCCACAATATCCTCTAAAAATACAACCTGCAAATCCGGATTCAGATCTTTCAGCTTTGGCAGTATGTTGGCCTTCTCACTGGCCACACCAATCGTGAAATACAAAGACGCTTCACTGAGCTCTATCATTTGCTGCGGCACGGGCTGATAGTTTTCCGGACTCGAGCCCGGTGGAATCATTGTCACCACCTTTACTAAATCTCCACCCACCGCGTCTACAAAGGCGGCTTGCGGAACGATGGAAACGGCAATTCTTGCTTCCTCTTCATTTATTTGCGTAACCGGTTTTTGACAACCCGACAATACCATCAGCGTTATCACAAAAACAGCTAATAAAAATATCCGTTTTTTCATGGTCTTATATTCTCCTTTTTTAGCCTATTTATTTATATCCTGTCCTGAAAAATAAAACATCACATTGTAATCATTCACATCAATCTCATATACAAATATATACCATAATGATAATTAATGTCAATTAAATACAGAAATATTTGATTGTTCGTGTATCAAATGATACAATTGAATCAATAAATATGAAGAAAGTAGGCGATTTTATGAAAAAAATTAACTTAGTCCTATTAATATTTCTTTTCGTTTTATTACTGAATGGCTGTAGCCAAAGCGCACCACAATCATCTGTTCCAACTGACAACGAAGCTCCCGAGCTTGAAGAAATGACCCTTGAAGAACTGAAGTCGTATGACGGTCAAAACGGAAATCCCGCTTACATTGCCATTGATGGCATCATCTACGATGTCAGCAACGTATCACAATGGAAAAACGGGACGCATAATGGTCAGACCGCCGGAAATAATTTATCAGACCAAATCGCTTCTCTTTCTCC
>JAFGVC010000152.1 GCA_016938195.1 Tissierellales bacterium
ATATCAAAAATTCTTTTAAGCTCGGACGATTGGCGCCTACTTACCTGAAGCTTGGAGCCTTCCTTATCTGTCATTGTGATGGTACAACGGCCATTGAAAAAAGGTGAGATTTCCTTAATTTTGTTGACATTGACCAAATGATCTCGACTGATGCGAACAAAGCTAAGCCCTAGGAGCTTTTCTTCAAGTCGAGTTAAGGTATATTTTGTCATTAACTTATCGCCATGTCTTTTTATAAAAACATAATTCGTATCGACGTAAGCAAAATAAATCTCTTCACTTGGCACGAGAACGATTTTGTCATTCATAAAAGCTGATATTTTACCGGATGCCTTAGCTCCTGAAAGTGAAGTAGATGGATTGACGTCATCATTCTTAGCACTTTGAAGGATTGAAGTTGACAGCGGATCAGAAGCTAGAGCATGCGTATGCTCTAAAAGAGCCGTCACTTTTTCGATGGATCGCTTGAGCTTATTTTCATCGATAGGTTTGAGAATATAATCTACCGCGTTGACATCAAAAGCCTGCACGGCATATTCGTCATAAGCCGTTATAAAGACAACATAAGGCGGGTCTTTCCTCTTCTGCAAGTGCATTGCCAGGCTTATTCCGCTGTCGGTTGGAAAATTAATGTCTAAAAATATGACATCATACTGGATAGCCTCTATCAGTTCCACGGCTTCAGTAATTCTTCCTGCCTCGCCAACAATTTTTATATTTGGATAATTTTGCAGATGATATCTTAACTCCTCGCGAGCCGGATATTCATCATCAACAATCAATGCTCTAATCATTTCTCACCGAGCTCCTTTCCTAAAGGCACCGAAAAGGTTGCCTTTGTTCCTATAGTATACTTGCTTATAATTTCAAGTCCGTATTCCTCGCCATAAAGGATTTTTAGACGTTCGTTTACATTGGCTACACCGACGCCACATCCTTTGCCATAGCCTGCTGTAAACACCTTCGCCAAGTTTTCCTTCTTAATTCCAACACCATTATCTGATACGCTGACGATTACTTTATCTTCTACTCGATGGATCGATACCGTCACATTACCTTTTCCTTCCTTTGGGAGAAGACCATGCAGGATTGAATTCTGCACGAGAGGATGAATAGACAATATCGGTATTTTGATGTCATAAAGAGCTTGGTCAATATCCATGATAATTTCAATCTTATCCTGAAATCTTGCATTTTCAAGCGCGATATAGTGTTCGATATGGGACAGCTCCTCTTTTAAAGTGATAAATCTTTCAGTATTCTTCAACATGTATCTCAGAAGCATAGACAGCTTAACAACTAACTTTCTGGCAAATTTTGGGTCTTTCGTAATATACATATTGACGGTATTGAGGGCATTAAACAGAAAATGCGGATTGACTTGAGCCTGAAGCGCATCGAGTCGAGCCGATGTAGCCAGTTGAGTCTGTCTGTCAAGCTCCGCGAGCTCTATTTGCATGTTTAAAAGCTTACCCAATCCCGAAGCAAGGCGGATATGATCCTTCCTGACCTTTCCTTTTTCAGTTTCATAAATCTTAAGGGTGCCTATGATTTCGTTTTTATTTGATAGCGGAACGATAATGGCTGATTCAAGAGGACAATCGCAGTTATTGATCTTGCAGTTGAACTCCTCTTTATTCCTGATGATTTTGATTTCCCCTGATGCTATGGCATCCATTGTGGCTTGGGTTCTGATGGGATATCCAACGGGATGCTTGTCGCAGGCTATGCCAATAAATGCCAATATATTTTCTCGGTCAGTTATTGCAACGGCAGGAGCGTTAATCATACTTTTAATGGTTAAAGCTATTTTATAGGCGGTTTCCTCGTTTAAACCTTGGCTAAAAAGAGGCATTGTTTTATCAGCAATCCTGATGGTATCTTCTAATGTTTTATACTCATCTAGACTTTTTTCAACCTTTTTAGAATGAAAAAAGTTGTAGAAATACAACACCATTGCATTAATCGCCAGGCTTAAAAGGATGAGAAGAGCGTAGTAAAGAAAATGCTGTTGGTCGATGAGCATCAGTCCGGCAAATAAAGTGATATGGAGCATAAATAAATAGGTAAATACATGCTTATAGTTGAAATTTAAATATTTCAAATCAATCATCCTTTTTAAAATTTCAAAAAAAGTATAAGTCCTATTATCATTATACAGAAATAAGAGAAAAAATCCATACAAAACCATTGGTGGCGCATTTAGGGGCTTTCAACGGCAATATATGCATGATGAACGGCAAAAATCCGGAAGCAAATGACCTTCGACCGTTCAACGTTCAAAAAAGCGAATTGAGCGGGCAATTACGACGGATTAAAAGATAATGATTGAGTATCCTAAACTTGTAGCATAACATATGGCTATAAAGAAAAACTATCAGAACCATCAAGCTATAATACAAGAGCATTATCAAATTCATGGAGGGTTATATGAAAAGATATGAAGAAAACATATACAATTTTCTGGTTGGAACGGATTTTAGCAACAGAGATCATCTTAGAGAATCAATTTCTCAACTCAGTCACAAGCTACTCTTCGACAAAGAATATCTCAAGGAAAAGATACAGACTTCCGAAGGAATAGACATTTTCCAAGGGATGTCCGAGAGAGTAGCAAGCAGAGCTCACGCCTACTACATTGCAAAAGGTTATGAGGGCATCAATACCAATATGTTCAAACTGATGGTAGCTAGACTGGTGCAGACTGTCAGTTATCAGATATTGGAAGGAGATACTGACAAAGAACTCCTTGATGATTTAATAAGGTCAGATGTTAATAAGATGTGGCATTATGTCAAAAAAGAACCAACGTTAGCCTGCTTTTTTGAAGGCTATTAAATGATAATTCGGATATATGAGATCCTGATTATATAACTGACGAGCGAAGGGCTCCTACTGTGTAGGGGTCTTTTGTTTGGATGAACCATACAATCAAAAAATTTGCAATTAAGAAATTCATAAGATATAATTATTAAAAAACATACCCAAAATTACTGAGCACATCCCTATAAAAGATATTTTGAGGAGTCAAGTATGAATAAACCAATTCTATCGTCTCACTTTGAATCAAGAAAACCATCAGCTGTAAGATTGGCGCAGATTAAGTATCATGAAAGAAAGATTAAACCTGAAGCTGTAATTAGCGTCGGAATTGGAAATGTCTCATTGCCCACTCATCCGGCGATGATTAAAAGAATGTTTGAACTCAATGCGCCAGACAGCCCATTTTCAAAAGGCGTGATTAGGTATTCCGGTACGGCCGGTACAGAAGAGTGTCAAAATGCATTTAAAAATATTCTCGCATGTGAAGGCTTTGACACCGAAAAAGCCTACATACAGATTACAGACGGAGGCTCATCGGCTATGGAGCTTTTGATTACAGGGGTTTGCGGACCTGCGGGTTCTAATGAAAAGC
>JAFGVC010000153.1 GCA_016938195.1 Tissierellales bacterium
AGCCCAGGAGCAATAAAGCATGTCTCGATATTTATTCTATTTTCTGAATTCCTCAAACATTTTTTCGAAATCTTCTAGGCTGTCTTGAATATGATAAACGTGTTTGTCTTCTGGAAAAGCTGATTTTTTAACATCATCAACATATTCTTTCATAGCATTGACACAAACTTCAGCCACATTTGCATATTTCTTGACAAATTTTGGTGTGAAGGCTTGGAATAATCCTAACATATCGCCACAGATAATGAGTTGTCCGTCGCAAGGCTCTCCAGCTCCGATTGAGTAAACAGGAATATCCAAAAGCTCTGTAATGAAAGCGGTTAATTCAGGTGGCATTGCTTCAAGCAAAATCATTCTAGCGCCGGCTTCTTGAACAGCCAATGCGTCCAAAATCATATCTCTTGCGCCGTCTACTTTTCTGCCTTGTGCTTTAAATCCGCCTAAAGCGCCTGAGCTTTGAGGTGTCAATCCAATATGTCCACAAACAACGATTCCTGCATCTGAAATAGCTCTGATTTTGCTAGCTACTCTCCTGCCACCTTCAAGTTTAATGGCATCCATGTCTGCTTCTTTCAAAAATCTGACCGCATTTTTGACTGCTTCTTCATCAGACACTTGGTAAGACCCAAAGGGCATATCTCCTATAATCATTGTGTTTGGAGCGCCTCTTCTAACAGCCTGACAATGCGAGATACAGTCTTCCATCGTTACCGGAACTGTCCCGTTGTAGCCTAATACAACCATTCCCAGAGAATCACCTACCAAAATCATGTCCATCCCAGCTTGCTCAGCAAATGAAGCCATTGGAAAGTCGTATGCTGTAATCCAAGTTAGTTTTTCACCTTCTTCTTTCATCTTGTAAAGATCGAGTATTGATTTTTTCTTCGCCATGATATTACCTCCATATTTGTTTTATATTGTAGTACAATGTTTTCTAATATGGTATAATTTTATCATATCTCCTTATTTTAATCAAGTGTTTCCTAAGCTGTTTTTAGATTTTTTTTGATTTGCATTTGACAATTTGCATATTAGTCATATAATCTTACATAGATATTAGTTGTCTCAAAATAAGGAGTCTTGACCTATGAATACTTATGAAGTTTTTTTCTACCATAGCAACAGAACCGTCATCGTAAATGAGCATGCATTGCTATCCGATGTCTGTGCTCAGTCCGGCTATCCGCTTGACCTTGTATGTGGCGGTAAGGGCACTTGCGGAAAATGTAAGGTTGCCATCAAAATTAATGGACATAAAGAAACTGTGTTGGCTTGCATGACAAAAATATCAGAAGACATGACGGTTTATTTGAGTGCCGATCAGATTGACAGCCAAGCTAAAATTTTAAGTGAAAAGGAAGAATCCTTTATTTTCAATTCTTCTATTCGCAAAATATACCTCTCTAAAAAAGATTTGGTTCAAGAGGAGTATGGATCCTATATGACACCAATACGTCAAAGCCATCATTTAGAGCCTGATTTTGCTTCACTTAGAAAAATGGCGGAAATCATGTCAGATGAATCAGCAAAAGGTCTTACCTTGATTGCAGATTCTAACCGAGTGATTGATATCCAAACCAACGATACCTCAAGTCATTTGTACGGAGCTGCTATTGATATCGGAACAACCTCCGTTGTTCTCTATGCTTATGATATGACCAATGGCCGCTTGATAGGAACTTTTTCTTCTCTTAATGGACAAATTGCAAGGGGAGCCGATGTCATCAGTCGAATTATGCATTGTACAACTCAGATAGACGGCCTTCAAGATCTTCAAAGCAAAATCTTTGAAACAATCAATACTTTGCTTGCGAGAGTTCAAGCACAAAAGCCTGAATTCAAGGAACATCTTTACAAAATTATTCTATGTGGCAATAGCACGATGCAGCATTTGTTTCACGGGTTTCATCCGGAAGGTTTGGGGAAATCACCTTTTATTTCTGTTTGTACAGATACAATAACCTCCGAAGGTAGAGATTTAGGACTTCATTGTCCGGATAAGTGTCAAATTGTTTTTTTACCTCTACTTGGTGGTTTTGTCGGTGCTGATACGACGGCTGTATTAACAACAGTTGAAAATGACAATAAAATAAAACTAATGATCGACCTTGGCACTAACGGCGAAATTGCCGTTGGCAACAGACATAAATATTTGGTATCATCGACAGCTTGCGGTCCGGCACTTGAAGGCGCGGGACTATCTTTTGGCATGAGAGGAACTGCGGGAGCAATCGAAAGCTTTGAAATTTTAGAGGATAGTATCAATTATCATGTGATTGGCGAAGTTCAACCGAAGGGCATATGCGGTTCCGGCATCGTAGATATTGTCGCCGAGCTTCTTAAGCAAGGATTCATCGACAAAACCGGAAAGATGCTTAAAAAGGATGCCTTTAGTATTAAATATCCTAATCATCCTTTTACAGATAGAATATCTGAGTACAACAATTCTATCGCTTTTATTGTCACAACAGCTGATGAAAGCGCTAACGGTCAACCTGTTTTTGTCACACAAAAAGATATCAGACAAATTCAATTAGCTAAGGGAGCCATAAAGACGGGTTGCATCATGCTCGTCCAAAAATATGGTGTGTCCGGAGCTGAATTGAGTGAAATTCTTCTTGCCGGTGCTTTTGGCAACTACATTAATATCAAGAACGCTCAATATATCGGATTAATCCCTAAATACGATCATATCCCAACTCGATCCATTGGAAATGGAGCGGGGACAGGTGTTCAAAAGTACTTGCTCGATCAGAGCGAAGCCTTGCTTTGTGATCAGATTATTGCCAACACGACCCATGTAGAATTAGCGTCTGATCTCGATTTTCAGCAAATATATGTCAGTAACATGAATTTTTAAGGAGAAGCTTATGATGGTACCCTTTCAACCGATACTAAGAATCAATAAAACGGTCATATTTGAAAGAATGCGTGTTTCTAATACCTCCAATATGTATCATAAGGTCAGTGAAATTTTCGATGAATGCCTTGCCAATATTGAAAATCTGATTCACTATCAAGCTGTCTATTTAATAGAAGACAATCTTCATAAAATCAATTATGAATCCTTGCGCGACAGTGAAAAAGTTATTTATTGTTTTGTGACAATCGGAGAAGACATATGCACGGAGATTAATCGAATTTTCGATGCAAAGGATTATCTTAAAGGTTATATCCTAAATGAAATCGCAAATGAAATTGTGATGGATGCTACGGATCAGCTGTATTTTCATATCAAAAATCTAGTTAAAAAAGACGATTTCAATCTTTCAAAGCGTTATTCTCCGGGAGAATGTTCATTTGACATGTCTTATCAAAAAACTATATTTGAGCGTTTAGAAAAACATTTTGATATCCAAGCATCTTTGACGGATGCTTACATGATCTACCCTGAAAAATCAACCCTTTTTGTCTATGGTGCTGACAAAAGCTTCTCGGATTCTGCAGTTGATTATGACTGTAGCACCTGTCAGTCTATCAACTGCCCTTATAAAAGAACTTAGGCGACAAGATCGGGAAGCTTGTTATATTTTTCTATACTTTAGCGGCGTAGTGCCCGTCATTTTTTTAAAAACCTTGGTAAAATAGCTCTGGTCTTCATAACCAACATACAGAGCTATATCCATAATTTCCATATCTGTATCCTTCAACAGCTCTTGCCCCTTTGTAATGCGGACTTGATTCAGATATTGAGTAAAGGTCGTCTTCATCTCTTGTTTAAACAGCTTTGACAGATAGGATGGATTGATGTGTAGATGACCGGATACCTTTTCCAATGTGATTTTATTCATATAGTGTGTATTGATATGCTGCAATGCCTCTCCAATCAAGTAGGAGTTGCCTGAATAAAGGTTTCCAAAGACGTTTTGAACAAAATGGTCTGTTATTTTAGCCGACCAATCAATAATTCCCTGAATTGTTTCAATCGCATTTAAAGAGTTGATTAAGTCAAAATTGATACCAAATATTTTTTGCAGTGACGCTCCCCCTTCAACCGAAGCCCTCGAAAGTATAGCGCAAATCTCTAACACCCTCGCCTTGATGACTTCGATGTTACCCCCTTCTATGAGCAATACCTCATTGAGAAGCGATCTGAAGATCTCATTAGTTCCTTCGCTATCCCCCATTTTTACTTTTTTTATTAATTCTTTTTCTTTATCATAAGGATAAACCATTTTTACATTCATTTTTTTTAATTGATGGATATCTTCCCCTATCTTAACTTGTTCCCTATAAACCAAATTCGCTTTTTCATATTCTGCCGGACAATTGTAAAGACTCATCATACAGCTGTACAGAAGATATCCTAAGTGGTTGACCTGCGTTGGCGTGTATATCTTCATATTTCTTAAAAATAACGTGACTTTTGAAAAAACATCGGTGCTGTTGCCATGGATTCTAAACAGCTCATTGACAGTATCTTCTACAATCGGCCCCATCGCAATAGGTCCGGCAATAAATGCTCCTGCAAAAGCGCCTTTTTCTAAAATAGCCACTGCAATATTTACAAATCCGGAAGGACATGCAAAAATATAGGACTCACCTAACTTTGCCGCCAGCTCAGAGGAAAACGCTAGGTTGTTACCGCAAACACTTTGCTTCTGATTATAAACATTAAAGAATGAGCATATTTTATTTTTTTTCAAGCTTTCTAAGACAATATCCATATTTGCATCAAATACTGTGACCGAAATATCTGTAGAATAGCTAAATGCATCAATTGTTTTGCTTATTAATGGGAGATTCAACTCACCGTTTTCCAAAAAAATATGTCTTTCCATCATTTATCCTCAACATTTTTTTACAATTTATATTATTTTTTTTACAATATTTCATTTAATTATATCACGTTTCTGAAGATATTCTAGATAATTCTCCAAAATTTTTACAATTATAGGTGTTTATAGTACAATATTTTTACAATTATTTGATTTATAATTTGGTAAAATCATATTTTAATATATACACTAACAAAATTGGAGGTTCACTTTGGGAAAACAATTGATTTTTGATGTTTTAAATCACAAGAAAACGTTTCGACCGCCTTGGGTACCTTTTGCCGGTGTTCATGCGGGAAAATTAATCGGATGCACAGCTGAACAGATTCTGACAGATGGAGATAAGCTTTATGGTGCACTATTAGAGGTCAATAAGCTCTATCGTCCTGATGGGCTTCCTATTGTGTTTGATTTGCAAGTAGAGGCTGAGATTCTAGGATGCGAATTGATGTGGGCGCAAGACAATCCGCCATCTGTCATGACTCATCCCCTTGAAGGAGACGCCAAAGGTATTCCGTGCAAATGCAAGATTCCAACGGCTGATTCAGGAAGGATGCCTATGATTTTAGAAGCAACACGAAAAATCAAGGCTGCAATTGGCGATGAGACTGCTTTGTATGGATTGATTTGCGGACCCTTTACTTTAGCTTCTCATTTAAGAGGCAGCGATATTTTTATGGATATGATCTTAGATGAAACCTACGTCAAAGAGTTGGTCGGATTTTGTGCTGAAGTATGCTTTGCCATGACAGATTACTATGTAGAAGCCGGCGTGGATGTGGTAGCGGTGGTAGACCCGCTTGTTTCTCAGGTTTCACCTAAGCATTTTTCCTCTTTGCTTTCTGATGGTTTCACGGCTGTGTTTGACTATATCCGTTCAAAAGGCGTCTTTTCTTCTTTCTTTGTCTGTGGAAACGCTACGGTCCAACTCGATGTCATGTGCAAAACCGGTCCGGACTCTATTTCAATAGATGAAAATGTCAATATTCAAAATGCTAAGAAGGTTACCGACCAATATAACATCACTATCGGAGGAAATATTCCTCTTACAACTACTATGCTTTTCGGAACTCAGCAGGACAATATGAAATATGTTGTTGATATGATTGATTCCATGGATACTCACAATTTGATTGTTGCTCCGGGTTGCGATATGCCTTATGATGTGCCGATAGAAAACACGATCGGTGTGGCTCAGGCCGTTCTACAAACAGATGAAACACGTGAGATGATTAAAAATTACGAATCGGTCAGTTCCTTTGATATTGAAATTGAATTGCCTGATTATCAAAATCTCAAGAAGCCTTTGATAGAAGTATTTACACTTGATTCTGCTACTTGTGCGGCTTGTACTTACATGGTTGATTCAGCTAACATTGCCGCTAGAGAGTACGGTGATAAAATTGATGTGATTGAGTATAAATACACAATAAGACAAGATATAGCGCGCACTCAAAAGATGGGCGTCAAACAATTGCCTTCCATGTATATCAATGGGCAATTGAAGTGGTCTTCGATAATACCAAGCAAAAAAGAACTGTTTGAGGTAATTGATAGCGTACTATAACCCTAAGCATTTGATAATAGCCTATTAGAAATGAAAGGGGCCTTCATCATATGAAATTAGTATTGATTACAGGATTTTTAGGCTCGGGCAAGACAACATTCTTGTCCGAGCTACTCATTAGAATGGCGTCCCATAAAATCGGCGTCATCATGAATGAATTTGGAAAAGTTGGAATAGATGGCACTCTCGTTCAACACCAAGATCTTGAAATGATTGAATTAAACAATGGTTCCATTTTTTGTGCCTGCATTAAGGATAATTTTTTGAAAGCATTGATTACATTGTCTTCTCAAAGCTTGGATTATGTGATAATAGAAGCCTCCGGACTTGCTGATCCTTCAAATATTCAACAAATTCTTCATACGGTGAATCAAAGAGCGGAAAATAAGTACGCCTATTCCGGTGCCATCTGTATTGTTGATGCTGTTTACTTCTTGGATTATGTTAATTTGCTCCCCGCTATTGAAAGGCAGATCAGATATAGTCATTTTGTCATCATCAATAAAATGGATTTACAGTCTGAAGAAAAAATGCAAGAGATTGAGACCTTGATTAAAAAAATCAACCCTTTAGTAACGGTATACAAAGCCGTGCACTGTCAGGTTGATCTTATTTCTATGCTTCAAACCCTTTCACCTGAAAGCATACCTTCGGTAGAAAGTAGCAACACTCAGGAAAACAGACCAAAAACAGTTGTTGTTGACTCATTTGGCCCTTTGCAACACAATCAATTAATCGAATTTCTAGAAGCGGTCACTCCCTTTACCTTCAGAATCAAAGGATTTGTTCATACCGAGATTGGTGTTTCAATGGTCAGCTGCGTTGGACGTTCGATTCGTGTTATCCCTTGGGATAAAGACGTCGAAGCCTGTAGGCTTGTATTCATTTCTTCTTGCGGTATAAAAATGGTTTCTGAGATCAGCAAAAGCTGGAAAAAGCATCTTGCGATAGATTTCAAAATGCAATCTTAG
>JAFGVC010000154.1 GCA_016938195.1 Tissierellales bacterium
GAAATCGGTGTTGCGGGTTTGTTGCACGATATAGGAAAAATTACGCTGGATGAAATTATTCTCAGCAAAAAAGGATTTCTGGATGATGATGAATGGGTTCAGATGAAAAAACATCCTGAGGCAAGCTATAAGATTTTAATATCTGTCAATGGCTTGGAGACCATTGCGGGATATGTTTTGTCTCATCACGAAAGATGGGATGGCAAGGGTTATCCCAATCAAATAGCAGGAGATGAGATTCCGTTTTTTTCAAGAATTATCGCCTTGGCTGATGCTTTTGACGCGATGGTTGGTGAGAGAACCTATCGCAAATCATTAAGCATTGATGAAGCGCTACTTGAAATAGAAAAAAATGCAGGCACACAATTTGATCCAAAGCTCGCAAAGGTATTTGTCAAACTAATAAGAAGCGAGTAACAATAAGCAAAAAACAAAAGGGACGGTTCTTTTTGTACCAGTTATCCACAGTTATCTATTGATAGAGATGGCTGTTTTTTTTATTTAAAATAGGCAATTACCCCTAGAATGATGGCAATCACACCAGAAAAAAGTTTTATATTAAATTTTTGATAAAATATTTAGCAAAAGATGAAATACCAAGTTTCTTTAGAGCTACGTAATGAAACGGTGTGACGTAGAACCAAATTTTTAGGAGGAATAATATGATGAGTTCTCAAATGAGAAGACGATTGATAAGTTTACTGCTCTGTGCATTTATGGTTTTTAACTCTGTTGCTACTTTGGCTTATGCTACAGAGGAAAAGTCCAATCAATTATTTAAGGATGTTTCTCCAAATGATTGGTACTATGATTCTGTCACCGAATCGGTCGACAGCCATATATTCTCAGGAATCACACAAGACATGTTTTCCCCTAATGATGCGATGACGCGGGCGATGTATGTTACGATTATGGGTCGCATTGCGCAAGTGGACAATCGCGCCTCAATACAACGGTTACTGTTTTCTGATCTTCAACCGGATGCGTATTACTTGCCGTACGTGATGTGGGCTGTTGAAAAGGGGATTACACAAGGGACGGGAGAAAACAGATTTAGTCCCGATAGAAAAATAACACGTGAGGAAATGGCAACTTTCACGGTTAGATTTTTTGACGCTTATGCTATTCCTTACCCTGAAAATACGGTCACAATACAGCCAAAGGATTTAGACAAAATTTCCCCTTGGGCACGAGAAGCTGTTTTGAAGCTATGGTCCTGTGGACTTTTCAAGGGAGATGAGAAGGGTAATTTTAACCCGGTGAACCAGGCAACCCGCGCAGAGGCCGCGGCTTTTTCTATGCGCATTAACGAGAAGGTCCAGCAATGGCATATGGGTGCTGATCAAACAGAAGACCCGGACCAGACTCTTGAAAATCCATCGACGACTTACTATCGACTATCTTTTGAAAGTAACGGGGGCAGCACCATGAGTAGCTTTTCGCGTCGGGAGGGAGGAAATCTATCCAAACTACCCGTGCCATATAAGGAAGGCTCAATTTTTGGTGGCTGGTATTATGACAAAGAATTGACAAAACTTGTAGATAGCAATGACGTGTTGCGTAAAAGCTTAACACTTTATGCGAAGTGGGGTGACGCGGCTCCTCTTGCTGAAACTGAAACGATTAGATTCGCCAGTATGCTTGATCAGAACAAAGATTTTACCATTAAAATATTAGGCTTGCAGGAGATGACGGCCGATGAAGTTGAAAGTGGGATTATTGTCAAAAATTTTAACTCACAAGAGAATAAAACATGGATAAAAGTCAGCAAAAGCGGTTCGAATTTTATCGTATCAGGCATTAATTATAGTGGTGT
The DNA here is from genome assembly GCA_016938195.1 of Tissierellales bacterium. Classification (GTDB taxonomy): domain Bacteria; phylum Bacillota; class Clostridia; order Tissierellales; family Dethiosulfatibacteraceae; genus JAFGVC01. The sequence continues at coordinate 1,817 of JAFGVC010000154.1, forward strand.
AAACGGAGAAGAACAGAGTGGCTTCGAGGAGGGCGCGAGCTATAAGCTTACACTCATAGATGAACGTCTTGCTTTTGATGGTTTTCCTCAGGAGGCTAGAGATTTTAATTTTACCATTATAAAACAGGATGTTTTCAATTTAAGCCTAAACGAGAAAATGGATTTTATTAATTTTGAGGACATTAGCAATATCAATGAAAACGGTGCCGATGTTAGCAGTATGAAAATTACACCGATGACGGTAACGGAAAATGGGATTGGCGCAGTAGAATTGGTAGAAGGTACCTTTACCTTTACAAAGGGAGTTTTTGCCGTGGGAGATACGGTCTCGATTTATGAGGGTATTCATCCAAGAGAGCGTGTATTGGATGATACGCGTGAAGGGGCTAACGGCAATATTGCCTATGTCGAGATTACTTCAGTGTCCGGAACAACCTATGGCTATAAAACAGCTAATGTGGAGGAGGTTTTGTTTACACCGGATGTGCTACCTGTTTCTGTAGAAGCCGATACAGATGGAAATCCGAGAAAAAATTCAATTACTGTTGCTAAGGAAGCGATGGATTTTTCAGACGATGTATACACCGCGATAGGGCTTGACTCACAAACCACAGTGGACAAGGGAGATTATATTTCGTTTTATGAGGGGGATGTGACGGCAGATCCCGACGGAGCTAATAAAGCCAGACCGGCACAAGAAGGTTATGGCTTGATTACTGAAGTGATTGTGGATAGTTCGACCTATGTGATTGCTTACCAAATTGTCACATTGGAAGAAATGCTTGCTGCTATGGATATGTACAACACAGATCCTATTGATGGCGATGAAATGCTGAAGGACATAGATGTTGAGGCTTTTGAAACTGAGATTGAACAGCAGGCTATCAGAAGCGGATTTGCTGAAAGTGCCGGTCAATATCTCGCTTCCATGGCCATTGAAACCAATGCGTTTACTGAAATATCTGAAGACTTTGAACTCAAAAATTATGAGATTTTAAATCAAGATGGACAGCCATTAAGTTTACAGGATGTTCAGCTCATGGATGATAACAAAATGACCGTGAAAGTAGAGGTTGATACTCCCGAGGCGTCTTTGAGCACTAGTTTAGAGCATTTTGACGGTATATCCGGTCTTCGACTTACCTTGAAGATTAAAGCTAAAATAACGATTGGACCTCAAAAACCGGAGGATGGAGACGCACAAATTGTTATCAATTTGACGGGTGAATTTGAGGAAGAAGTCCATGTAGGAATCAATGTGGACGGGGGCGCTCGCTGGGAGTGGTGGGCTATTTTTCCATATATCGCCGAGTATGAGGTTACCGCTAATGTAGACCTTTTCAATTATACAGGTCTTAAATTCCATGCCAGTATCGTTACTAAGGAATACAATGATACAAAGTGGACGGATAACGAAGAGCTAAAGAATGTTGTTGACGAATTGAAAAAGTTAGTCGATGAGGTAAAGGAAGGTCTTGGCAGTGATGAGGAAAAAGATGATCCGGCCAATGACTTGATTAAAAAATACAAAGAAATGATGGATACGGAAAGCGATTGGGTAACTTTGGTTGAGAAAGAAATGTGGAGTTATTCCTATCGTATTCCACCAATTATGATTATTGAGATAAAAATTGAGCTTAAGTTTGTCATTCAGGCTAATATGAACATTTCCCTGGGTGCGGAGTTCTGGTATAAAACGGCAAAGCGTTATTCCTATAATGTTGAGATTTTTGCACAGAATGTCAGTAGTGATGTTTTAGACTTGGTTGAAGAGCAATACGAATTTATCTTCTATGTCATGGGCACATTAGGACTGCGGGCGGGCATAAAGGCGGAAGCTAAAATTTGCCTTTTCACTGAAAAGTTTGCAAGTGCCGGCTTCGGCGCAGAGGCAGGCGCCTATATCAAGATGTATGGGTATTTTTACTATCAGTTGACCTATAAAGCTTCGACCGGGAAGGAGAGCTATTACGCCGGTGCGCTCTATTTTGAACTGGGAATTTATCTGGAAATTACCTTTGAGGCCCAAGCCTTTGGCGGAACCTTTTCCTATAATCCGACGCTTTATGAAAATGAATGGCCGCTATGGTCGGCGGGTATGCGGGAAAATATTCAAAGCTTTGCCTATGGGGCTAGAGAAGCGCCAGAGCTTTCCATGAAAAAGACCATTAGGACGACCTTTGTACCGGACAGTGTTTTCGAAATGCTCTATCTTGATTTAAAGACAGGAGATAGCGACACTAAAATCTATGATGATTCCGAAAGTTATTTTAATATAGAAATGACCAATGACAAGTTCAGTTATGACAGAGAGAGCAATAAGCTGAAGATTATACCAAGCGATAATGATATAAAAGTAGATGGTCAAATGGTAGTGAGCTGGATTAACCAGCCTCTGGCTTGGACATCAAAGCCGATCAGTATGAAAATTGATTTGTATTGGGATAATCTCAACGATGGCTATGCGATTGTATTCCATTCAAATGGTGGCAGTAGTATCCCGATTATTATTAAAAAATATGGCGTAGCTATCGAATCTCCGGCGCCTCCTGTGAAAAAGGGCTATGTCTTTGACGGTTGGTATTCAGATGAAGGATTGACGCAGCCATATAGCATACCTGAAACGATGCCGAATGAAGACATGGAAGTTTATGCTAAGTGGATACCGGCACAGGACACACCCTATAGGATTGAACATTTTGGAGAAGCTTTGGGCAGTAGTCAGTATGAAAGACTGGATACGGTGTATTTAACCGGCACAACAGACACGACCGTTTCGGCAGATACTAAAAATTATGAAGGATATGTAACACCAACTAGCAAGCTATTGACTATAGTTCCTGATGGCAGTAGTATTCTGAGATATTACTATGATAGAGAGAGTTATACATTGACATTTTTGCCGGGAGAGGCTCAGGGAACACCTTTTGTTAGCGAGCTGAAATATGGTGCAAGGATTACGGCACCGGCACTGAACTCAAAGGGCTATTCTTTTACAGGCTGGAGTCCCGCGCTTGATGAAAATGCGACCATGCCATCACAAGATATCATTTATACAGCACAATGGTCTCCTTCGGAGGACACGCCTTATCGTGTAGAGTACTATGTGGAGCAGACCAGTGGAAAATATACGCTGCAACGATTGGATGCTTCTAAGACGGGTATTACAGGAAGCACGGTAGCCCTTGAAGCGATCTTTGACAATAGCTATCTCGTTGAGAATGGCATTACCTATCGCGATATCACCGTAGGGGGTGAAGCTACAACGACACCTACGATTACTAAGGACGGCAAGTTGATTATCAAGGTTAATTATCAGCGTGAGAGCTATGATGCTACTTTTGAACCGAATAATGGAGAAGAAAGTACAAGCATTAACGTTAAGTATCAAGGCACCATTAAGCCTCCAAGTCAAAATCCTGCCAAGCAAGGTTACGTTTTTGACGGCTGGACGGGTTACCAATTGGGCGATACAATGGGCACCACGGATATTACCTATATAGCTAAATGGAATCCTGCCGGCGATACGGCTTATACAATCAAGCATATTCGTGAGGATTTGAGCGGAAGCTTCCCGGCAAGCGGAGATTTAGTGGAAAGTGAAATAAAATATGGTACGACGGAAGCCCTGACAGAAGCAGAAGTTAAAAACTATGTGGGCTTTACTGCGGACACAGTCACTCAGACAGAAATTCTACCGGATGGCAGTTCGGTGGTCGAAATTAAATACAATCGCAATAGCTATTCAGTCAACTGGATAGCTGAGGGTGAAACCCATCAGACAAATCAGGTAAAATACGGTGCACTTATCACAGCACCCACAACATCTCCGATAAAGCAAGGATATGTTTTCGCCGCTTGGAGCGGTTTTAGCGAAGGTGCTACAATGGGGATTGTAGAGCAGACTTTTACCGCAACGTGGGATCCTGCGACAGATACAATTTACAGGGTTAAACATATCCGCGAAGATTTAGAAGGCTTGTTTACAATTGAAGAGATTGAAAACAAAACAGGAACAACAAAAACTCAAACGGCGGCGTCTTCAAAAGTTTATGAAGGATTTACAGCCGATACAAGCTATAATCAGGTTGAGATTGAGCCGGACGGGAGCAGCGTGGTCACAATATTTTACGACCGAAATAGCTATAGCATCACTTGGTTAGCCAACGACGAAACCTTTGACACGACTTTAAATGTAAAGTATGGCGC
>JAFGVC010000022.1 GCA_016938195.1 Tissierellales bacterium
GATTCAATTCTCAGTGGAATTTTGACCGAGCATAGCCATGAAATGAAATTTGACCTTCACAACAAGCCAATTCTGAAATACAGACCATCAAAGAAAGATGAAGAAGATCAATTAACTTTGCTTGAAAACACATTTAAAAACCTATATAATCTAAGCATTAAGCTAAATAACGAAACCCATGGAGGAAAAAGTTGAAAAATAAAACCATTTTAATAGTTATTTTAATCACGGCAATGATCCTGTCTTTCACAGGATGCATAAAAGAAAATAAAGAAGCTGAGGCTGCCATTGTCAATGGAGAAATTATCACAATCAGTGAATTTGAAGAGAATTATGGTATTTATAAGAACATGTATGAAATTCAATACGGCCCGGATATTTGGACTACGGAAATAGAAGAGGGAGTCACATTTGAGAAGTATTTAAAGGAAAACATTTTAGAGACTATGATTTTTGAAAAAATGATGGTTCAAGAAGCAACAAAAAATAATATTTCAATAACAGATGAAGAAGTTGAAGTCCTAGTCCAAGAGTATAAAGATTCCTTTGAAGATGAAGCTGCTTACAATGAATCTTTGACTACAAACGGATTGACAGAGGATTTTTTACGTCGAAACATAAAGTCCAATGAATTAATTCAAAAATTTGTAACCGGTTATATGGATGGCATAGATGTCAATGAAGACGTGCTAAAGACTTATTACGAAGAAAACCAAGAAAAATTTGTTATGATTAGGGCAAGCCATATTCTTGTGAATTCTGTTGAAGAATCTGAAGACATACTTAATCAATTAAAGGATGGTGCTGATTTTGCAACCTTAGCCATGGAAAAATCGATTGACACAACTAGCGCCGTTGCCGGCGGAGACCTGGGCTATTTCCCAAGGGGTCAGATGGTTCAAGAATTTGAAGATGTGGCATTTTCTCTTGAAATTGGAGAAATCAGCCAGGTTGTACCTTCTACCTTTGGATTTCACATTATTATGCTAACGGATAAACAGGATAGCTTTGAGTCTAGCAGAGACCAGATAATGACCGATTACAAAAACTTCAAATACAATGAATGGGTAGAAGGTATAGAATCCGCTTCAGAGATAGAGAGAAAGTTAGATATAAACTAATTAAGGAGCAGACGATGAAGATTAAATTTACAGGTGCTACAGGAGTTGTTACCGGGTCATGTCATTACATCGAGTATGATGGAAAAAAAATACTGCTTGACTGCGGATTATTTCAGGGAAAGAAAGAAATAGAACAATTGAATGAAAACAATTTCCCATTTAATCCTGAGGAAATTGATTATCTCATACTGAGTCACGCGCATATTGATCATAGTGGTAGAATACCTCTTTTGGTAAAGAAAGGCTTTAAGGGCAAAATTTATGCCTCAAATCCGACATATGATCTCTGTACTATCATGTTAATGGATAGTGCGCATATCCATGAAACTGAAGCCGAATGGAAATCCGTCAAAGCGATGAGAAAAGGCGGGGATCCTGTAGAACCTTTATATACATCAGAAGACGCTCAAAAAAGCCTCAGCTATTTCAAACCTATTTTATATGAGCAATATGAGGAAATAGATGAGCTTCTAACCATAAGATTTACAGATGCAGGACATATTTTGGGTTCATCCATAGTAGAATTATGGTTTAAAGAAGATGGAAAAACAACAAAAGTTGTATTTTCAGGCGACATTGGCATGAAAAACAAACCCATTATTCGTGATCCTGCAATAGTGGAAAAGGCTGATTATTTAATTATTGAGTCAACCTATGGGAACAGACTTCACGAATCACCTGAAGAAAGAGTAGAAAAGCTTGCAGAAACCATTTTGAGCACAATCAAAAATCGTGGAACTGTTGTAATACCCTCTTTTGCAGTAGGTAGAACCCAAGAAATTATCTATGAATTGAATCAACACTATGATGGCGAATCGGAATTTAAAAGAGAATTCTCAAAAATACCTGTATATATTGATAGTCCATTGGCTTCAAAAGCAACAGAAATATTTAAGAAAAATGCAGACGTTTTTGATGAAGAAGCAAGAGAACGTATTTTTTCCGGAGACAATCCTCTTGAATTCAAAAATCTGCGATTTACACAAACGGTGGAAGAATCGAAGGCACTCAATCTTTCAAATGAGCCAAAAGTAATTATTTCAGCTAGCGGTATGTGTAATGCCGGTCGAATAAGACACCATTTGAAGCATAATTTGTGGAAAAAAAATTCGACGGTGATTTTTGTGGGCTATCAGGCTGAAGGAACATTAGGGCGCACGTTGAAAGATGGTGTAAAAGAAGTCCGAATTTTTGGAGAAGACATTTCTGTAAAATCTAACATTGTAAGTATTGAAGGATTTTCAGGACATGCGGACAAAGACGGTTTATTGGAATGGATTTCTGGATTTAAAGAATTGCCAAAAGCCATATTTATAGTACATGGTGAAGAAGAATCCAGAAAAGAGTTTTCAGAATCCATTCAAAAAATATATAACGTAGAAACCATTATACCAAAGATGAATTCAGAATATGAAATTAAAGAAAATCATATTGAAGTCATAAATCAAGGGACTTCAGTTGAAGAATTTTTGGGAATAGAAGTAAAAAAATCAGAGCAAACCAGAAAAAAAGCATTAAAGCATAATTTAAGTACTAGACTACAATCTTTTGAAAAGCCGGATGAAACCATAATAGATACTGTTGAAAAAGAGAATGATGAGCTTGTTGGTAAAGAAAAGATAAATGCTTTACTCGAAGAGATTATAGAATTGCAGGGACTTTCTACAAAAACACTTGAGGTTATTGAACAAGCTTTAAAAAATAGCACATTGAATGTGGGCGATTACAAAGAGTATAAAAATCTATTGATTATGCTTGAAAAATTATTAATCAATTTAACCATGAAAACGGGTGAATAAACAGCATTTTACAAAAAAATAACTTTATCTTTAATGTAACCTGTGTTACAATGATAAACATGTAAAGTGATAAGGGTGATTAAATGAAGTATGCAGACACAAAATTTATGAAAATAGCCGGTCCATTAATTAACAATAAAGAATTTCAAAAGATGAAAACCATTAAACATCATGATGAAAGCGTATATGATCATGTGGTCGACGTGGCTTATCATTCTTATAAGATGGCATACAAAAGAGGATTAGATTGGGAATCTACTATTAGAGGAGCTTTGCTCCATGACTTTTACCTCTATAAATTTGATAAAACCCCAAGAGTTAGGCTACCCTATGACGCTTTAAAGCATATGATTCACCATCCGATAATCGCTTTGGAAAATGCCACGCGCTTATTTGAACTCAATCGGAAGGAAAAAGACATTATTGTCAGCCATATGTTCCCGGCTCGGATACCAAAATTTAAGGAAAGCTGGATTGTTTCATACGTTGACAAATACCTAGCCGTATATGAATACTATCTGAATTTCAGAAAATTAACATCAAAAAAATATAGAGAAGCCTATCAAAGAGCACAATAAAATCCCATTTTCATGGGATTTTTTTTGACTGCTATATTATTTTAAAAAGAATGAGTTGCTTACTGAATGGCAAAGGTGATATCGCCTTCAGCCACTACGGTGCCATTGACAGTAGCGACGGCATGGCCAATACCCAAGCTTCCTTTGGACTTAATAATCTCTGTTGTTAATGTGAGTGTATCTCCCGGAACTACTTTTTTTCTAAATTTCATGGACTTTATACCACCAAAATAAGCTGTTTTCCCTTGGTTTTTAGGAAGAGAAAGTATAGCGAAAGCACCTGTTTGAGCCAAGGCTTCTACGATTAAGACGCCTGGCATGACATGATTTCCGGGAAAATGTCCTTGAAAAAAATAATCATTGGCAGTTACATTCTTAATTGCGATAGCTTTTTTTCCGGCTTCCATTTCGATGACGCGATCAATTAATAGAAAAGGATATCGGTGAGGCAAAATCTTTTCGATATCATTGCTATTATACATCAGGACACCTTCTTAAACACTAGAATGGTATTATGTCCACCAAACCCCAAAGAGTTAGACAAAGCATATTCGATATCGCAATACCTTCCCTCGTTAGGAATAATATCTAAATCACAGTCGGGGTCTGCCACTCTATGGTTGATGGTAGGAGGCAAATAACCTTCTTTAATGGCCATTGAAACGACGATGGCCTCTATGGCTCCGGCCCCTCCTATTAAATGACCCGTCATGGACTTTGTTGAGCTTACAGGTATTTTATAAGCGTCAGCTCCAAAGACGTTTTTAATAGCTAGCGTTTCAAATTTATCGTTATAAGGCGTAGAAGTGCCATGAGCATTGATATATCCGATATCTTTCTTTGAAATTCCGGCATCTTGAATAGCAAATTCAATTGCACTGGCGGCTCCAAGTCCATTTGGTTCAGGTGTCGTCATGTGATAGGCATCACATGTTGCACCATATCCTACAATTTCAGAATAGATACGGGCGCCTCTTGCGATTGCATGCTCGTACTCTTCTAAAATCAGCATTCCGGAACCTTCACCCATGACAAAGCCGGATCTTTCTTTATCAAAGGGAATTGAAGCTCTATTTTTGTCTTCTCCTGCACATAACGCCGTCATAGAAGCAAATCCAGCAACAGTAGCCGGTGTTACTGAGGCTTCTGAGCCACCCGCTAGCATAATATCACATACACCGGATTGTATCTTTTTAAAAGATTCTCCAATAGCATTACCACCGGAAGCACATGCTGTTACGACAGACATGTTGACCCCTTGCGCTTTAAATCGTATAGCGACCAGACCGGAAGCCATATTTGAGATAATCATAGGGATAAAGAAAGGTGACACCTTTCCGGGTCCTTTACTGTTTAATTTGGCTATCTCTGTTTCAATGGTATTAATTCCACCGACGCCGCTCCCAATAATAACTCCGAATTTTTTCTTATCAATTTGTTCAGGATTTAGTCCGGAATCATCCATTGCCATTTGCGAAGAGGCAATGGCAAATTGACAAAAGCGATCCATTCTTTTTGCTTCCTTTTTATCCATAAATTGACTGGGGTCGAAGTCTTTGACCTCGGCAGCTAGTTTTACTGTAAAATCGGTAGTATCAAATGCTGTTATTTCATCAATTCCGCATTTACCGGATTTTATTCCTTCCCAAAAATTCTCTAAACCGCTTCCAATAGGAGTAATCGCTCCCATTCCGGTTATTACTACTCTTCTACTCATTTTATCCTCCTAAATATATAATCCGCCATCAACCGAAATAACCTGACCTGTAATATATGAGGCTTTTTCTGAAGACAAGAATTCTACCAGATCAGCTACATTATCAGGGGTTCCTAATTTCTTGAGAGGGATATTTTTAATAATTTCACTTTTGGCTTCATCTGACATAGCATTCGTCATTTTAGTTTCAATAAAACCGGGTGCTATAGCATTACAGGTTATGTTTTTTCTGGCTAACTCGCGCGCTGTTGATTTAGTAAGACCAATTACTCCTGCTTTAGAAGCTGCATAATTTGCTTGGCCTATATTTCCCATTAGTCCAACAACAGAAGAAATATTAATGATTCTACCGGATTTTTGTCTTATCATTTTTTTGCAAGCATGGCGCGTGCAGTTAAAAGTGCCGCTAAGATTAATAGATATGACATCATTAAAATCATCGGCTGACATCATCGTTAAAATTTTGTCTCGGGTTATACCGGCATTGTTTACAAGTAAATCAATTGCTCCAAATTCATCGAAGGCTTTATTAATAAGAAGTCCCGCTTCGTCAAAGTTTGAAATATCAGCCTTAAACATAATGGCTTGAGCATGCTTATTCACAAAGCTATCAACTACTTTTTCAAGGCTTTCCAGGTTCTCATTATAATTTAAGACAAGGTTATAACCCAAAAGATTGAATCGACGAGCAATTGAGCTACCAATTCCTCCGGATGCACCGGTAATGACTGCTGTTTTATTCACTGATATCATCTATCCTCCAATTTCTCTAAAGCTTTTTCAAGCGACGCGGCATCTTCAATGTTCATAAAGCATAAGCTTTTATCAATTTTTTTGACAAAGCCGCATAGCGTGCTTCCCGGGCCGATTTCTATAAAAGTGTCACAACCTAGCGTCATTAAATGACGAATTGTATCTTCCCACATTACGGAGGAAGAGACTTGTCTTATTAGGTTTTCCTTGTATTCAGGAAAGCTTGATGGAATACTTGCATCAACATTGCAGACGACTGGGATAGAAGGTGCGAAAAACTGAACATGATCCAAGACGTTTTTTAATTTTAAAGCAGCAGGGTTAAGCATCGAAGTATGAAAGGGAGCACTAACCGGAAGTATGACTGCTTTTTTAGCCCCGTATTCTTTTGAAGAAGCGATGGCTCTTTCTATAGCATCTTTTTCTCCACCGATAACAATTTGACCGGGACAATTAAAATTAGCGGGTTCAATGATTCCATAGCTCAAAAAATCCTGACACAATTGGATAGCTTTTTCACGTTCAATACCAATTAGAGCCGCCATAAGACCAACGCCTTCAGGAACAGCCTCCTGCATAAATTGACCTCTTTTTTCTACAGTCATGAGGGCATCTTGAAAATTTAGAACACCGGAATAGACTAAAGCCGAATATTCTCCCAGACTTAACCCGGCGGCATAATCCGCTTTAATACCTTTATTTTTTATTATTTCCATAATCGCAATGCTAGTAGCTAGGATGGCCGGTTGCGTAATTTTTGTCAGCATTAACTGATCAGCAGGACCCTCAAAGCAAAGTTGACTGATGCTATAACCTAAAGCCTTATCTGCAATTTCAAATACATTTTGAGCTTCAGGGAAGATAGCAGCCAATTCTTTTCCCATTCCAACATATTGTGCACCTTGACCCGGAAACATAAAAGCAATTTTACTCATGATAATTCCTCAATATTAAAGTTTTTTATAGTTTGAAGCATGCCACGCATAAGATCGGTCATTATTTCTTCACAGGATTCTTCTTTATTGACTAGTCCGGCAATTTGTCCGGACATGACTGAGCCTGATTTTACATCACCTTCTAAGGCTGCTTTTCTAAGCGTACCTTCTCCGGCTTTTTCGATTTCCAATGGTGAGATGCCGCTTTTTTCCATTTTTTTGAACTTAGAAGTTAAATTGTTTTTGAGGCATCTGACGGGGTGACCGGTGGAACGTCCGGTTACAATAGCATCCGTATCTCTTGCTGCTAATATGGCGTTTTTATAATTTTGATGTACATTACACTCGTAAGCAGTTAGGAAGCGAGTGCCGACCTGAATACCGGATGCACCCAACATCAATGCGGCAGCGAAGCCTCTGCCATCTGCAATTCCGCCGGCGGCTATTACAGGTATACTGACAGCATCGACCACTTGAGGGACAAGTGTCATTGTAGTCAATTCACCAATATGGCCTCCAGCCTCAGTACCTTCACATATAAGTCCGTCCGCGCCGGAGCGTTCCATTCTAATAGCCAGTGTTGTCGTTGGGACGACGGGAAAAACTTTTATTCCTTTACTTTTCCAAACATCCATATATTTTCCGGGGGTGCCGGCACCGGTTATAATAACCGGAACTTCTAGAAATGCCGCAGCTTCAGCAACGGCATCTTTGTGTGGACTCATAAGCATAATGTTGATTCCGAAAGGCTTATCAGTGATTTTTTTAATTTTGTAGACTTGTTCTTCCAGCCATTCAGCCGGAGCATTGCCAGCGGCAATGATTCCCAATCCGCCGGCATTCGAAACAGCACCTGCTAGATCCGCATCAGAAATCCAGGCCATACCACCTTGGAAAATAGGATATTTAATATTTAATAATTGGCATAATCCTGAATATTTCATACTAATATCCCTATTAACCTATTTTTGCGTCAATAAAATCGACAATATCCTTGACTGTTTTAAATTTAGGATAATCTTCTTCCGGTATTTCGATTTCAAATACTTCTTCAAGATTGATTACAACTTCAGCCAAATCTAAAGAGTCAGCATCTAAATCATCCTTCAAGTTATCTGTAAGTTTAATTTCATCTTCCAATCCTAATTCTTCAGCTAATATTGCTTTTACTTTTTCAAAAGTCATTTTTTTCCTCCATAAAATCGTATCATTTTTAAATTAATCAATGTAATTAATTTGACATTCAAAGTATATTATTGGGAAATATTAAAGTCAATGAAAAACTTTGATTATCAAAGCATGTTGAAGAGAAGAAACCTTGAATGCTAATAATTCCAATACTTACAAGAGATATAAAGAATTTCTTAAGAATATGAAGATAATCTATATATCAATAATTTAGTCCAAAAGACAATCATAATAACTAAAGAAAAGATTGTGCATGTTGTTAAAATAATACATAGAAAAGGGATTACTGTTCAGGTATAATAAATTATTAGCTTCAAGGAATAGGATTTTTGGAAGAGGTATAAATGAATAAAAAAATTAAAACGCTTATTATATTTTCGATAGCTACTCTTATTTTTATCATGGCGAGAAACATATCCTATGAAATGGTATCGGCAGGATTTCCTGTTTCAATAGACGAACCGACTCAAATTACAATGACTGAAGAAAAAACGATAGAAATTTTAACAGAGGAAGGAAAATATGTGCTGACAACTAGAGCGACTTACGAAATAAATGCCGTAGTTAAAAGCGTCAAAAGATATTCGAAAGATCGCGGATCAGTAATTTCCAAGGTTGATTTTGCTTTGGCATGGGGGGAACTCAATAAACCGGAAGTAGATAGACACATATCCTATTCGCAATCAGGGCGTTGGTATTATTTCAAATATGATCAGCAAACTCCAGTGGACATAGAATATATCAGTCATCACTCATCAAATGTCCATTTGATAGCGGCAAGCGATGACGTCGATCAGAGATTAAGTAAAATAAGAAAAAATGACTTTATAGGATTACAAGGTTATTTAGTTGATGTTGCAGGAGAGAATTTTATTTGGAAAAGCAGTTTAAGCAGAGGGGATAGAGGTAATGGCGCTTGTGAAGTGCTTTATGTGACAGAGGTCATTATCCATGAATAAACACATCTTTTTTTTCTATATTGATAATCAAGTCAA
>JAFGVC010000155.1 GCA_016938195.1 Tissierellales bacterium
CGCTAATATTTGCGGGGAAAAAGGACCCGTTTTTCACCGGTCCCAAAACGTCCCCCTGACTCGCCCCTTGACTTATGAAATTTCTACAAACTGAATTTTCATGCCGTTAGGGTCTAATACATAAAAAAATCTAGTATGTGGATTTGGTTGAAAAGGGCCGGAATGGATGGACAATCCTTTTTCTTTAACAAATTCAATCATATCATCAATAGATTCTGTTTCAAACCCCCATGAAATATCTTTTCCTACTTCGATATTTTCGTTATTATCAGCTGCAATCAGTTCAATTTTCGTTTCTCCGGAGCCTAAAAAAGCAATCTCCATTCCCGGGGCTGCTTGGAACAATCGCTCTAATTTCAATCCTACCACTTCCTGATAAAACCATAATGATTCTTGCATGCTTTTGACGTGCAGTGTGCTCCAGCAAAATTTCATGTGATACCTCCTTGGATATTATTCATATTAATTATACCACAGCTTACTAATGAAGATAAGAGAACTCTTGACAAGTTAAGATAGGAGAGTATAATAGGCATATACCCAAAAAGGAAGGTGGATAGGATGATTATTGCATGTGCGACAGATGACGGAAAAGCTTTTATTTCTCGCCATTTTGGTGACGCCAAACGCTTTGATCTCTACAAATTGGAAGAGGGACAGCTTGTGTTTTTGAAATCGGTGTATAATACGACCGAACCGGATAACGAAGAGGTCCATGGAGATCCTGTTAAAGCGGGAGGTATCGTTGGGCTTTTAAAGGAACAAGAGGTACGTGTGGTTGTTTCATTGGTTTTTGGACCTAATATAAAAAGAATTGTTAGGCATTTTTTGCCGATTGTGATGCCGTTAGATTCTATAGCAGAGGGGTTAAAAAGTTTGAAGGAAAACCAGAAGCGTATTAAAAAGCTTGTTGAAGACAACAAAAAAAACATTTATATCAATTTAAAAAATAACAGTGAGGTGGAAATTAATGAGAGATAATGGAAGAGGAAAAAATAGAATGAACCAAGGGCTAGGAATTCAAGGAACCTGTTATTGCCCGAAATGTGGTTACGAAGCATCTCATCAAAGAGGGGTTCCTTGTTTTGATATGACATGCCCAAAATGCGGAAGCGTAATGACGAGACAAGGCTTGAATCCATCTGAGTCAGGAAATTTAAAGTCAGTCGCGAAAAAATCAGGAGTGCCTTCTGTCCATCAAGACTTGTGCATTGGTTGTGGAAAATGTGTGTCAGTATGTCCTGTCGGAGCGATAATTATGAAGGGTGGAAAAGCGGTCATCAACGAAGTCTTATGTACCGGATGTGGCCGATGCATCAGCGTTTGTCCTGTGAAAGCTATCATTTAACAAACTTCAAGTACCTCTATTATTGTTAGACATCTTTTGATGTGGTAAAATAAACAATAGGAGGGATGATGATGCAAGACTATGAAAAGTTAGGATTATTTTATCTTGGAAAGGAATATGATACCGAAACAAAATCACTTCAGAATGATTTTGTTTTATTCAAATCAAAGGACTTAACAACTCATGGCGTTATAATAGGTATGACGGGGAGCGGAAAAACAGGTTTAGGCATAGGTATTCTTGAAGAGGCCGCAATAGATCGAATTCCCGTGATCGTTATTGATCCCAAGGGTGATATGGGCAACATGGCTTTAACTTTTCCTGAATTTAGAACTGAAGATTTTCGTCCTTGGGTTAATCCTCAAGAAGCAACGGACAAGGGACTGACTCTTGATGAATATGCAACTGCTCAAGCAAAGCTGTGGCGGGATGGATTAGCGCAGTGGGATCAGGATAGTAATCGCGTCAAAAGCTTTAAAGAATCGGTGGACATGACGGTTTATACACCCGGAAGTTTTTCCGGAGTTGGCGTATCGGCCCTAAAATCTTTCGCTTCACCTTCTTTGCAGATTAGAAATGACGAAGAGGCTTATAATGAAAAAATTAGTGCAACGGCGACAAGCATGTTGGCATTAATGGGAATAGAGCCGGATCCGCTTTTTAGCAGAGAACATATTTTGATATCTGGAATTCTAAAAAATGCGTGGGATGAAGGTAAGGATATGGATTTGGCTGAGATGATAGCTGCTATTCAGAAACCTCCCATGAAAACCGTTGGTGTGATGGACATTGAAAGCTTTTATCCTGTTAAAGAAAGATTTGAACTGGCTATGACTATCAACAGTCTGTTGGCGTCACCTAGCTTTAAAGCATGGATGGAAGGCGATCCGATGAATGTTGAACGATTTTTGTATGGAAAAGAAGGCAAACCCAGGATTTCAATATTTTCTATTGCACATCTATCAGACCGAGAACGAATGTTTTTTGTCACGATGCTATTAAATGAAATACTTTCTTGGGTAAGAACGCAACCTGGGACAGGTAGCTTACGTGCTATTTTATATATGGATGAAATTTTTGGCTATTTGCCTCCAACGGCAAATCCACCTTCAAAAAAACCATTACTGACCTTATTAAAGCAAGCAAGGGCTTTTGGCTTAGGGCTTTTACTATCGACTCAAAATCCTGTTGATCTTGATTATAAAGGCTTATCCAATGCCGGCACTTGGTTTATTGGACGATTGCAAACAGAGAGAGATAAGGAACGTGTACTTGCCGGCTTGGAGGGTGCGGCTTCATCACAGGCTTTTAATCGAAAAGAGATTGAAAAAGTATTGTCAGGACTTGGAAAGAGAACCTTCTATCTACATAGTGTTCATCATAGTGAACCCGTAATATTTCAGACGAGATGGGTGCTTTCTTATTTGGCCGGTCCTTTGACGCGTGATCAGATAAAGATGCTGCCTATCAAGCATCATGTGGAACAGGATTTAGCGACCTACACAGAGGAAAATAAAGCTTCAACTATCTCATCTACCATGACAAATTCAAAACCTCCCATTTTGCCGCCGCAGATAAAACAGGTTTATCTTCCGTTGGATCAAACTTCTGAAAATAGAACTGTTTACTCACCTCAAATTATTGGTGTGGCAGATATTCAGTATACTAGCTCAAAATATGGTGTTGATACTTCCAAACGATGTATTTTTGTTGCTCCGGTACATGATGGCCCTGTGGTTTTGGATTGGCAAGAGGCTCAAACTGTCGATATAGAAATTAACGAATTTGAAAATGAACCTGTTGAAGATGCAGCTTTTTCGGAATTTCCTGATGAGATTGCAAACGTAAAGGCTTATGAGAAATGGCAAAGACAATTCACTCAATTTTTGAGAACGGATGTACCGCTGAAGCTACTCTCAAGTCCTACTTTAAAAATGGTATCTAGCACGGACGAGGAGGAAAGAGATTTTCGCATTAGACTTCAACACTTTGCTCATGAAAAACGCGATCAAGCGATAGAAGATATGCAAAAGAAGTATGCGTCGAAAATTAATACGCTTTCTGACCGACTACGACGTGCAAGACAAACTTTAGAAACTAAAAGCGCACAGGCGGGTCAAAAGAAATTGGATGCGGCTATTTCAACCGGATCAGCTATATTAGGAGCTTTTTTAGGTAGAAATCCATTGAGTGCCACCTCTGTATCGAAGGTAGGAACGGCCATGAAAAGCGCTTCACGTGCGCGTGATAGTAGCGGAGCTATTGAACAGGCCCGAGAAACATTAGAGTCAATTGAAAACCAGCTTCACGAATTAGAGCAGAAGCTGCAACAAGAGCTCGATAAAATTGCTTCGGATTATAATCTGGAGGATGAAAAACTCGAAGAGGTTGTAATCAAAACTACTGCCACGAATATCACCGTCCATATGGTTGGTTTGGCTTGGAATCCTCAACAAGTCACGGGGACGCTTTGATTGGCACGCTCAAGTCACGGGGACGCTTTGGGACTGATGAAAAACGTACCCAAGTTTTCTGAACAATATTCTTGGCCATAGACAGAACTCACTTATACAGCCAGATACTTGCAATAGCTTTTAATAATAATTTTTCTAATTTTTTATTCCTTCACAAGTTCTTCATAAGTGGATGGTATGATAAGCCCATAAACAAAATA
>JAFGVC010000156.1 GCA_016938195.1 Tissierellales bacterium
AATCAGGTTTCACTTCAAAGGTCCAAAACTTGACAAAGTGTGTAAATTCAACGATTTCTACATAGATTTCTTTTGTAGACAAACAATTGTCTCCACATGGCTCGAGAGTATGTTGTTAATTACAACAATCGCACATTTTCACCTATCGGTTCGGTAGATACAGTCCAAACTTTTTGCCTGTTCGGTAGATGCAGTCGACCACTTGGCTCGATAGGACTTTACAATGTCAGCTTATTCTCCAATTTAGCGAACCTATCAATCAAAAGTTGATGCAGAATTCTTTAAATTGTTATTAAGTTAGAGTTTTGCTGCAAATCGTGATTCTTTTGGCTGGAAAGTAAAAAAATCTTGCTTGGTAAAATCCACCAAGCCAGTCTCTTCTAAATACTTTATATTTTCAGATGTGTTTTTCATAAAGGAAAGTTTATGGTTTTTCCCATTATAACTACCGAAAAAAATCCCATCCACCTCGGGCGAATTAGATAACAGGCTTAAATACTCTCTTATCAAAAATAAATCTAACGGCTTCAGCTCCCCTTCTGCCAATAGATAGGTTCCAAGCGGAGTAGTATCTTCTATAAAGAAACACATTATAATATCTTTTTCTCTTTTGGCAACTCTACTTTCGATTAGATTCCGTTTGTATTCGCTAATCTTTGAATAATGATCTTTGAAAGTTTCTGTCATATTCCTTATATAATCGTCATAAGAAAAAGTTACATCATTACTATATGTGCAAACAATAGGGCTGTCTTCTAAACTTGTGCCGTCAATTCTTCTCTCAAAGTCTCGATCCCTTAAATTCAACTCTTTTTTATTCTTGCTTCCTTTTTTGTTTCTTGAAGAACAATCAAATTCGAAATGCTCAATTGCAATAGTTTTGTCACCTGCGAAGATTATGAGATCCGGTCTTTCTACTAACTGGATTGATTTCATGCAATCATCTATAGTATAAAGAAATCCCTTGTCATCCACGCAAGGAACGTATACTCCATATTTAAGATACTCAATGAATTTTTCTAATTCATTCATCAGCATCTTCTCCAGTTTCCAATGCCCTAAAAGTGTTTTCTATCTTGAATGATTGCAACATCTGCATATTTTTTTTAGATAAATTCAGGCCATATTCCGGTTTGCTTTTCAATCCCTCATATTCTTTTTCGCACAGCAAGGCATTAGGAGTCTGCCAGGCTGTCGCTGGTATGAGATAAAAATCCGGCAATTCACCCTCTCTAAATAAAAGCAAAGCCAGAAAAACATCTGGACTATGTATATCCCATTTTTCTTTTTGCATAAAAACATAATTGGTCTGTCGTATCGATTTTACCTGTATCTCAAGGAATCTCCCGCCTTTTGTCTTAGCGATGAAGTCTATACCATGATCATCAACCTCTGATGTATAGACGTCAAAACCATAAGAGGCAAACTCCATTTTCGCATAATACTCGGCATATCTTCCAAGCTGCAAACCATTCAATTTTGACCACTCTGTATTTGGCAACTAACTCCCCCCTTTTTCAATTTATTCGGCAAGATATGAAGCCGCATTTCTATTTATTAAGAAAATTGTACAATTGGCGCAACCTTTTTTCTGGTTTAATCTTATTATCCTCGCAAAAGTCTTCCATCCATTCCATTTCGCTGTCACTGTATGGATTCTGCCAAAATCGTCTCATAAATGTCTTTAATTTAGATTTACAGTTCATCCCCAAATCAGATACATCGCATATTTTATTAAAGCAAGACAGCAATTCCGCTTCTGCGATCTTATTTTCCATATAATCAAGAAATAGCAACTCATAAAACGCAAACGGCATTACATCCGAATCTGGAATTCTCATCAATGTATAGTGGGGACCGCGCTCCTTAATATCATCAGTTACCAAACTAACACAGCCCAACGTTTTGGCGATTGAAATTGCATACACTTCACCAAGATCACCACCATCAAAAAGTATTCTCAATTCATCGACATGTGATTTAAAAATAACATACATTCCAATATCTCTTAGGTATTGATCCGTAATTATTTCAATTCTTCCTGTCTCAACATCTTTGTCAAATTGCTCCAACACGTCTTGCCCTGCGTGCTTTTTAAGTTCTTGCGTCCTTATATACTCATAAACTATTAGTTCCTCAAATCGGTTAAACAAAACATCTTTAAACCCCGCTTTATAAAGATGAATGATTACATTTGTGTCAAGGGATGCATCCATTAATCCATCCTCCTGAACAAATCTTCAATATCTTCCTCAATATCTTCTTCAATTGCTTCGGATTCCGACTGCTCTTCAAAATCGTCCGCATCCAAATCCAAATAATTAAAAGCGGTTTCCAGACTCTTTTTGGGAATCAATTTTTCATTATAGTTTGAAATGACCCATTCCAGATATTCTGCTGGTATTTTCTTTGCTTCCGAGGATTTACATAGATCTAAATTGCCATTAATGGCATTCAATAATTTAGTGGCTGTGTTAATTGCTTTCTCAAGTTTTAATGCGTTTTGTTTGGAATCTGAGATTATATTTAGTGTTCTTAATCGAACTAACACCATGTCATAACTGACATTAAAAGCTGTCTGTATCCTGGCAATATCCAAACCGTTAAATTTGTCGGGATTCTTTTCATTCAGCTCCAACCTAATAAATTTCATTACTTTTTCATAAGGCATCAATAAACATGCCGCGAAATAATTAGCCTCAGTTTCATTTTCATCCCTATCTATAAAATCATCATCCTTTATGATAGGATTTTCTATTTCAGACAAATGCAACTTGTGGTGCCCAATTTCATGAGCAATAGAAAATATTTCCCTGGATAATATCTGGGAAGAATTCGAAAAAATTATTCTTTCAGAATCCTTAATCAACGCGAATCCTAAAAAACCATCAACGCCAATAGGGTACCGAATTACTCGATACCCCGCTTTTTCAGCTGCCTCAAATATATTTTGAAATCCATAATCTGTTACATTGCACTCGTCTCTTACACTTTCTGCTATCCTTTCGATATCAAGCTGCCTACTTTTATTCATCTAAATCAACCTGCCTTACGCTATTATATAATTTTCTATGAGCATAAAACGTATCGATCATAGTGCTAATATATTGGAATTTATCTTCTTGTGCAAAGTCACCATTTGCTCTAAAAACCGGTTGCTCTTTATACGCATTGTTCACTGATGAAGTAATTTCTTCAACACTAATTCCCAGTGTTTGTGCAATACTATTAAGGCTTGCATATGAAATATCAATTAAGCCTTTCTCTATTCTGGCGTACTTCTGTCTCGTACAACCCATATTTTCTGCAATTTGTTCTTGAGTGAATCCTTTTGATTCTCTGAGGCTTCGGATTCTTGCTCCTAAAATTGAATTCATATGAACACTCCCT
>JAFGVC010000157.1 GCA_016938195.1 Tissierellales bacterium
AGCAAATTTTTTTACTGGTATAAGTAACTTACTTGGAACAGCCAAACGACTTTTAAGAAATCTTTAATGCAAAGAGTTATTCAAAAAATAAAAATGTTCTTTCTTAACAAGAAAATTGAACGAGAGGGAGGCGAAGCATTTTCTGAAACAATCAGGAAATTTTACTTTTCTAAGTACAATATTCACATTGGATATGGTTCCTATGGTGGATGTTTTAACTCTGACAATATCGCTAAAGGAACTGTATTTGGTAATTACTGCTCAATAGCCCAAAATGTAAAAATATTCAGAGCAAACCACCCGTTGGATTATTTCACGCTGCACCCGCTTTTCTACAATCCAATTTTTGGATATGTTAGAACTGACCAGCTGAACAGGCCTGTTCTAACAATCGGACATGATGTCTGGATTGGTGAATCTACAATCATTTTACCATCTGTTAAAACAATTGGAAATGGTGCTGTTATTGGAGCAGGTAGTGTTGTCACAAAGGACGTTCCTCCATATTCAGTTGTTGCAGGCAATCCTGCAAGAATAATAAAAATGAGATTTTCCGAAAGACAAATCAAAGAACTTGAAGCCTCAAGATGGTGGGATTGGAAAAAAGATGAATTGATAAAAAATAAAGAAGCCATTGAAAGCATTATCAATGAAAAATAGTCATATCAGCTATTTTGCCAGTTCATTTATTTGGGGTGTCCTCGCTAAGGTTCTAGATGCATTAATTAAGTTTATAACGATCCCTCTATTGCTAAACTACTTAGGTAGTGATAATTATGGACTTTTAACTTTAGCCATTGCAACCAATGCTTATATCCAATTATTGGATTTAGGAATGAATACTGGAGCGGTGAAATTTTTCTCACAATGGATTGCAAATAAACAATTCGACCTAATTGACAGAGTCGCCAGAACCAACTATACATTTTACTTGCTAATAGGATTAATTAACAGTTCTGTCCTTATTCTATTGGCATTTGTGGGAAATGACATATTCAAAATGTCTTCAGAACAATTCTTCGTGTTCCGAAAATTGCTTTTTATAATGGCACTATATAGCATACTCAATTGGATTACCTTTGTATTTAATCAACTCTTGATAGCCGATGAAAAAATCGCCTATACCCAAAAATGGTTGTCAGTTAAAGCTATTGCGAATTTGGTGATCGTCATACTGACATTGCACTTTGAACTTTCATTGATCCAATATTTTATTTTATTCTCTACAATTAATATTATATTGTTTGTCCCTTATTTCATTACATGCAAGAAAAACAACCTTATCCAATCTTTAATTCCAGGTTTTTTTTGGAAGGATTTCTCCGCCATATTCAAATACAGCATGGCTATTTTTGCGATGAGCTTGTTCCAGTTTACTGCGACACAATCGAGACCACTAGTTCTAGGCATATTTTCAAATGAGGGTCTTTCTATTTTAGCGGAATACCGGATCATCGAGGTATTCCCGATTTTCATCATCTCCATTGGAGGAATGCTAATATCGATTCTTCTTCCTAAGACTTCAAAAGCTATCCATCAGAAGAACAGAAAGAGTATTGAACAGATTGCTTATGAAGGAACGAAATACACCAGCATTATTGTCATACTACTCTGTTTGCCAATAATTCTGAGTGCCAGAGAAATTCTTAGTCTATATGTTGGAGACTCATATGCTCATTTATCAATTTGGTTGTCTGTCTGGGTGGCAACTATAACACTTTTTCTACATGGTAGTCCTACTGCAAGTTTAGTTTTAGCCACAGGTAAAACACGCATGTTGGTATATAGCTCAGCGGTTGCCTGCATTGTTTCAATCGTTTTAAATGCTGTTTTATGTTCTTATTATGGAGTTGGATCGGCTGTTATTGGATATCTTGTTTACATTATCATCCAAATGGCATTCTACTACTTTTATTTTAACCAAAGAATATTGGAATTAGACTCACTGAGAGTGTTTAAATCGTTTATTTCCCCTACGGGTATTGGATTTGCAGTCTTGATTATTGTGTGGATGTTAGGAATTGATTTAACAAACCTTTACATCCAGATTCTAATAAAAAGCACCATCTGGTTCTGTGGCTTTGTCTTGGCACTGCATGTGACGAACGTTTTAAAACTGAAGCAACTATATTTACTGGTGCGAAAGAACAAATAAACACTTGATATTAAATACTAAACAAATAAAGTCGGCCATGCTTGGAATAGTATTGATCAACTATAAAAACGAAGAGGAAATTATTCATTATATCAAAAATGAACTCGTCAAGATTTCAGAACCTCATATAACGGTGATTGTTGATAACAGTTGCAACGAACAAAGTATTCAAAAACTTGAATCTGCTCTTGCCCTATACGAGATCAGCAGCGGGGTAAATAAAGATGAAAGGCTATTTCTAATTGATGCAAAAGAGAACTTAGGCTATGCCAAAGCAAATAATCTGGGAGCTCAATTTCTGAAAGAACACTTTGATTGCAAATACATTTTGTTTTCAAATTCTGATATACACTTCGAAAAAAAGGATGTACTTTCCCCTTTAATAGAAAGCTTAGATTTGAATGACCGTATATCTGCAATCAACCCGATGATCATTGATGAAAATCTCAAGTATCAAAGCCCGATGATTGAAATGTCAATTTGGAAGCTTTATGTCTTTCGCTTTTTATTTTATCCGTTTGCACGAAAGATATCCCCCATTGTTAAAAATGCACCTGAAGGCGAATATGGCAGACTAATGGGATGCTTCCTTTTGGTCAGAGCATCTGATTTTTTCAAAGTTGATATGTTTGATAACAACACATTCCTATATGGCGAAGAACTGATTTTGAGCGAAAAATTGAGACAAATTGGAAAAGCAAGTTACTATTTACCTGTTTGTAGAGTATATCATCAACAAAGCTCAACGATAAAAAACTTTTTCTCCGAAAAGAAGCAAATTGAACTTATGGCCAAAAGCGAGTTCTACTTTTACAAAAAGTACAAAGACGTAAGTCAGCTAACCATATCACTGGCAAATTTCTCGATGAAAGTATATTTGTATTTCTATCTGCCATTAAAATTACTTTTGAATCGCAAAAAATGAATCATCTTGATATCTCTAACTATAAACCTGCGAAAGCAATAGTCATCCTATTTGCTAGTTTTGTGCTGATCAGCTATTGCTATGCTATTATAACTGGTACCTATAATGGCGATTTTATTGGTTTTCCTGTTCATCTTCCAAACATACTTCTGTTAATTAATTTATTACTATGCCTCGTTCCTTTTTATGTCATTTGGCTTATTTTCAAGCGATTTAAAAAGAGGAGAGTAAATAAAAGCATCCCTGTCAAATTAAAATATGTAGAGGCTCTATTTTATCTCTTATTTGTATGGCAATTGTTTCTGATTCTAGTTTTTAAAGTGGGAAAGATGGAGAGTGGTGTATACTCAGCTCCTCCATTATTAACACCCTTAATTCAAGTATCAAATAGAATATCTCTTATCTTCTTATATGCATTATTATCCCTATCTACAAAGAGTAATTTAAAGTTTTTCTTCTTAACTTTTTTAATGATTGTTTTAAGTCTAAGTAAGGCAAGTTTAGGAGGTTTTCTTTTCATTTCCCTGGTTGTGCTAATTAAATATTTTGATTGGCTTATCTCTTTTACAACAAGAAATAAGTTATTCGTAATTCTTGCCTTTATGGTTTTCCCTTTTTTCGTTGAATTTGCTTATCAGCTTCGAAGTTCATTGAGAGGGACTGGACTAGATAAAGAGAATAAAAATATAATAACCGGGGTTTTAATTGGACGATTATCCAGTTTCTCAAACTCAGCTCAATTATTTGAACAAC
>JAFGVC010000158.1 GCA_016938195.1 Tissierellales bacterium
ATGTTACGAGTGAATCCTTGAAAATTATCCTTAGATGGAATATAATAAATTTATGTTTGAGTATAAGCATAGGGGGATTCGAGATATACAGAAAAATGCGATTACAAATAAGGTGGGGTTCTTGGGGTTAAATTTATTCTTTATTTTTGAAGACGTAATTTTACACAATCAACCTTGCAATCATGTAGGGTTTTTTTGGTTGACAAGTGAGTTGCAATGCAGGTAATATTGTGCGGCTCTTGGTAAAGAGAACGTATATAATTTTGAACAAAGGTACTTGTTACAAAAGTATTACAAATATTGCGGACTAAAAATCTATATCGAAAATTATTTAAAAAATATATGATGAATCAGATGACAAAACCGAAGTTGATCTTTGCAATAACTATGAAACACAATTAATATTAGAAAGGTGCCTATAATGGTAATGCAAATTTATGCATTACTATTATACCTTTGAAAGGGGTATAAAATAATGAAAAAAGTACTTATTCTTCTCTTAGTGCTGCTAATCTTGTTTTCTTTTAGCGTCAATGCTGAAAGTCCAATAAATGTGGAATTGGACGAGCAGCCAATTTTTTTTGATACCGAGCCAATTATTCAAAACGGCACAACACTTGTCCCATTGAGAGCTATCTTCGAGGCATTAGGCGCGTCAGTTGAATGGAATAACGAGACAAGAACAGTAACATCGGTTTTTGATGGAACCACAGTAAAGCTTACAATCGACTCAAAGACAGCCTATAAGAATGGCTTAGGATTTGAGTTGCTATCAGCTCCGGTAATTGTGAACGGCAGAACATTGGTGCCGGTTAGATTCATTTCTGAAAGCTTTGGGTTGTTTGTAGACTGGGAACCAATAACTAGAACGGTATTAGTCAGTTCCACTGAAATGGATTGGACAACCAGAACAATCAACAGACTTGGATTCAGAAAAAACAAACTTCTTTCTGTATATGGCGGAGATTTATCAGGAAATAGGCAGTCAAATGTAAAAGTCGATGTAGGCTTTGGCGAACGCGATTATTGGGCGTTTACTAATGAGTACGGACAGCTAGCTGCAGTTATAGCAGAAAATATTATCCTTCAGAATGAAGATACGGAACCTGTTAATGAGGACGGACGCTATTACCCTGACGAGGCAAAAGTACCTGGCACTGAAAGTCCTTGCTTAGATGAAGGTCATGTAATCGCGGATTCTTTAGGTGGCGTCTCAAACGCCTATAATATAACACCTCAAGACAGTACACTGGGTAGAGAAGGAGATCAAGCATATGTGGAATCGATAATTAGACAAGGTAGTGGTTGTTCACAATTTGTTGCTATTATAACCTACCCAGACACAAAAACACAGATACCAAACCACTACAGCTACAAGTTTTTAGTAATGGAAAATCAGATAAATGTTGAGTTTGATAATGTGACTCCAGAAGTAATAAATAAAAATGAAAACGAGCCTGCAGAGGATTTTCAAGCATCAACACAAATTCACATTACGAAATTGGACAAAAGAGCCGAGTATGTAATCATTACCAACGAAGGTAGTGTGGATGTGGATATCTCGAAATGGGTCATGGTTTCGGAAAAAGGAAATCAATCCTTCACTTTTCCCAGTGGCACAATCATAAAGGCGGGAGCTAGTCTTAAAATTACTTCCGGTGACTTGGCTGGTACAGGTGACTTCACCATGGATTATGCTACGATATGGAACAATTACGATGCTGACCCAGCGGTTTTATACAACTCAAATAACGAGGAAATTGACAGATATTAGTAGGAAATAGGAGGGTTCATGTTTACCAAAAAAGAAAGACAGCTCTTAATCGTTCTAATTTTGACCTTTTTGCTTCCAACAGTATACAAAACATTCCGAATTTATCTTTTGGGCAACTTAAGTCAAGAGTGGGGCGTCAATATTGCCTCACAAATTGCCTGGCTAGATGTTGTTTTTGAAGTTTTTCAAGAAGGATTGATTTTGCCTTTGTTTTATCTAATTGGACAATCCTTTGATAAAGAAAACTATCATCAGGTCGATCTATCTAACAAAATCCAAACAGGACTCATAACATCGGGCAGCCTCGTTTTTATCATCGTTTTTTTTTCAAGCATTTTTCTTTCAGATATAGCTACTTTCATGGGGCAAACCACCGCACTAATTCCTGCAACGGTTAGATATATGCGCCTTGAAATGGTGGCTATATTACTATCTGTTTTATTTTCGTTTGCCAAGGTCGTGTTAATATCCTTAGGGCAAATAAAGACAATAGGCTATCTTTTGGTATGTAAGGTTGTCGTTAATCTGATTTCGGATACTTTTTTACTTAGCTCTCTACCTATTTCATTCAATATAGGTGTAGATGCCATTGCTATTGGTAATATTCTTTCGGATACGATACTGCTTACAATATCACTTATTCAGCTTAACAAAATGAACCTGCTATTTAAAAACAAAATTCTATCCTTTGCCTGGCAAAAAAAATGGGCTAAAGTAGGGAGTATATCAGGATTAGAGTCGTTTATTAGAAATGCCATTTTTGCACTGATTATTCTCAGAATGATTAACCAAGTGCAAGAACAAGGAACCTTTTGGCTTGCGAATAATTTTATTTGGGGATGGTTGTTGATTCCTGTATTGGCCCTTGGAGAGCTGATTAAGAAAAAGGTTAGTAAAAAAAATACTTCAAATCAAGAAATTCAAGCTGTTTTTAAACAAGGGATACAAGCAACTTGCATCATTTGTATGGTTTGGTTGGTTACTTTTCCGTTTTGGGAGAGTTTTCTAAGGGTTGCCTTTAATGTAGAAAATGTAGCCCCTTTGTTTTTTTTAATCAAAATTTCAATCGCTTTCTATGTGGTGTTTGCTTTAAATAACGTTGTTGACAGCATTTTTTATGGACTGGGTCGAACAGACTTGATGTTATATCAGTCTATAGCAACAAACATCTTATTTTATAGTATTGCTTATTTTTTATACTTGCGTGGAGTATGGCAACCTACATTAAATAGCATTGCTATCTTGTTTGGATTAGGTATTGTGTTTGATTCCCTTGTGACTTTTATTATATATTTTGTTTTAAAAAATAAACTGATTAACATAGACTATGAAAACTAAACCCACCAGAAGAAGTGGTCGCAATTCAGCCTTGG
>JAFGVC010000023.1 GCA_016938195.1 Tissierellales bacterium
CTTTATTTTTCATATTTCAAAGAATTTTTTTGCTATCGCTACTGCGGATAAAGCGTCTTTGCCGTAATAATCAGCATGTATTTCCTTGGCATATTCTTCGTTTAAAACAGCGCCACCTACCATTATTTTGATGCTAGGCACTTCTGAAGTGAGCACTTCTATTGTTTTCTTCATATTTTGAACGGTTGTAGTCATTAGTGCGCTAAGACCTACTAAACGGATATTATCACTTTTGACAGTTTCGACTATCTTTTCAATTTTAACGTTTCTCCCAAGATCAACAATATTGTAGCCGTAATTTTCAAGAAGCATTTTAACAATGTTTTTTCCTATGTCATGAACATCACCATGCACAGTTGCTAGCAATATGGTTTTGTTGGTATCTACTTCTGTAGATTTTTTTTGTCTGCTTTTAATGACCTCAAAGATTTTTTGAACAGTTTCGGCAGAATTCAATAATTGAGGCAAGAATATTTCTCCGTTTTCATATTTTTCTCCAACCAGGTCTAAAGCTGGACCAATATGTTCGTTAATTACTTGTAGGCTAGTCATATGGTCGAGGAGGTCTTTAGCGAGCATGACGGCTTCGGTTTGCATTGCATTGACGATGGCATGCTTAAGGTCCGGTTTTTTTTCGGTTTCCGTTTGAACGGTGCTATCAGTTGCGGTGTTTTTTTTATAATATCTTATATACTCGGTCGAGTCTTTATCTTGATTATTGAGAATTTTGAAGGCTCTCACTGTGTCCATGGATTTGTCTGACCCCGGATTCATTATGGGTGCGTCAAGACCCATGGTCAAGGCGCTAGCTAAAAAAGTTGAAGTTAATATCTCTCTTTCAGGTAATCCGTAGGATACATTGCTGACGCCAAGGCAAGTCTTAACGTTCAACTGCTCTTTTACCATTTTCAGGGCTAATATTGTTTCGAATACATCGTCCTGTTGAGCTGAGGCTGTAAGGGTTAGGGTATCAATAAATATGTTTTTTCTGGGTATCTGGTATTTCGCTGCTTCATTTACGATGTTTTCAGCAATTTTATATCTTTCTTCACTTTTAGAAGGTATTCCTTTATCGTCCATCGTTAATCCAACAATGCAGCATCCATACTTTTGTACTAAGGGTAAAATCTTTTCTAAAGATTCTTTTTTTCCATTGACGGAGTTTACTAAGGCTTTTCCATTATATAGTCTTAAGGCTTTTTCAATTACATTTTCGTCAGAGCTATCAATTTGCAGAGGCAGATTACAATTTTTAGATATTTGACCAATCATAGAAAGCATCATTTCGCTTTCATCTATACCAGGAACGCCCGCATTGACATCGAGAATATCTGCTCCTTCTATTTCCTGCTTTTTTGCCAATCCGGCTATAAATTCCATATTTTGTGATTTTATAGCTTCTTTAAGTTTTGGCTTGCCTGTAGGATTGATTCTTTCTCCAATTATTTTTACACCATCCACGATGATTGTCTTTGTGGAAGAAGAAACGAAGGTGTAGTTTTTATCAAAAAGGGGTTTAGGTTGCTTGTTCTTTATCATTTTTGCTAATTCAGCAATATGACTTGGAGAGGTTCCGCAACATCCACCAATGATATTAACGCCTAAGTCGATTATATCAGACATTGTCGATGCAAATTGGCTAGGGGAAAGATTGTAGACTGTTTTTCCATCAATAAATTTTGGTAATCCTGCATTGGGTTGAACAATCACGTTGGTGGAAGAATAATAAGTGAGTTGCTGAATAAATGGCAGCATTTCCTTTGGACCGAACGAGCAATTGAGCCCTAAAGCATCCACTCCTAAAGATTCTAAAATGGATACGATAGTTATGACATCAGACCCGGTCAAGGTTCTTCCGTTTTCTTGCAGTGTCATACTGCAAAACACAGGGAGATTTGAATTTTCTTTTACAGCAAGGATGGCTGCCTTAGCCTCGTATATATCAGTCATGGTTTCAATTATGACTAAATCACATCCCGCTTTTACTCCAGCGACCACTTGCTCTTTGAATATATCGTAGACGTTCTCGAAATTTACTGCTGAGGTGTTGTTTATTAACAAACCAATAGAACCTAATCCTAACGCACTAAGGCATCCTTCAAAGCCTTTTGTTAATTCAATTGCACTCGAAATTACATCTTCAACAGAGTATTTTGAGTGATTGAGTTTATAACGATTGGCTC
Source organism: Tissierellales bacterium (assembly GCA_016938195.1). Lineage (GTDB taxonomy): Bacteria > Bacillota > Clostridia > Tissierellales > Dethiosulfatibacteraceae > JAFGVC01. Next base: position 2,184 of record JAFGVC010000023.1, read on the forward strand.
CAAATGTATTTGAAGTCATAATATTGGCACCTGCTTTTGCATAATCGCTATGAATAGAACGTATGACGTCCGGAGCAATCAGATTAAGCGTTTCAGGATGTATTCCCGGGTCATTTACCCTTTTTTGGATTTCTGTACCCATCGCGCCATCAAAAAGCAAAATTTTATTTTTATAAGGCTCAAAAATTTTAGACATGCTAACCTACCAATTCATATTTTTATATATTTTTCTTGCGGTTTCGGGTTGATTCATCACGTATAAGTGAAAGCCATCTACTTTATAGGATATCAATTCGTTCATTTGAGAACAGGCGTACTCAATGCCCGCTTCAAACATTGATGCTTTATCGTATTCATATTTATTTAAGAGATTGTTTAGCTTAGTAGGTACTGAGGCTCCACTTAATGAGACGATTTTTTTGATTTGCTTCGCATTAGTAACCGGCATAATGCCGATGGTTATCGGTACGTTTATATTTTTCGATTCAGTTTTTTCTTTGAAATTATAGAATTTATCGTTGTCAAAAAACATTTGAGTGATTAGAAAATCGACTCCCTTTTGAACCTTGGTTTTAAGATTCTCGATATCCTCTTCAAGCGATGCGGACTCAACATGTCCCTCAGGATAACAAGCTGCAGCTATTCCAATCGATTTATTGTTTTCATTGATATATTCAATAAGATCAGAAGCATATTTGAAGCCGTTAGCAGAGTCACTTAGTTTCAATGTGTCTTTTGGCAAATCACCTCGTAATGCCAATACATTTTTAAGGTCTTTTTTTAATAATTGATCCATAATATCATCAATCTTACTTTTTTCAGAAGTGATGCAAGTTAAGTGTGGCATTGCTTCTATGGTATATTTTTCTTTAATATATTCTGCAATATCAATTGTATAGTTACTACTTGAATTTCCGGAGGCTCCGTAAGTAACCGATATAAAATCCGGACGAAAGATTGATAATTCGTCAATTACATCAAGTAATTGCTTGAGTGTTATGCTTCTGTTTGGGGGGAAAATCTCAAAGGAAATGACCTTATCCTTTTTCTGGAATTTTTCTTTTATAAACATGGGATCACCTTCTATAAATTCATGTACATCATTATAATAAATTATTACAAAAAATTAAAGATATTTATTTGAAATAAAAAGAGGAACTTTACGTTCCTCGGTGGTTTATTTTGTGCCGAAGAGTCTGTCGCCAGCATCACCAAGTCCCGGAACAATATAGGATTTCTCGTTTAGACCGGCGTCAATAGATATGGTATAGATTTCAATATCCGGATGGTGGGACTGTACTTCTTTGATACCTACATCAGTTGAAACAAGTGTCATAGCTTTGATATTGACAGCTCCTCTTTTCTTGAGCATTGTGACAGCGTCTCTTAAAGAGCCGCCAGTTGCCAACATTGGGTCAGTTACGATTACAAGTCTATCTGAAATATCTGAAGGGAGCTTGCAATAATATTCAACAGGTTCAATAGTTTCTTCGTTCCGATATATGCCGATATGACCAACCTTCGCGTTGGGGATTAGGTTTAGCATTCCACCTACCATCCCCATTCCGGCTCGCATGATTGGAACGATTGCAACGTCTAATCCACTTAAGGATTTACCGGTTGTTTTGCAAATAGGCGTTTCGATTTCGATATCTTTAACCGGAAGATTTCTGGTTACCTCGTAGGCCATCAGCATCGAAACTTCATTGACTAAATCTCTGAAGTCCTTGGATGATGTATTTTTATCTCTAAGCATTGTTAATTTGTGTTGGAGTAAAGGATGTTTGATTTCGATCACATTTTTATACATTTAGACACCTCTTAAAATTTCTAATATATATTATTATATACATGAATGATATTGTCAATTGATTGTTTACTTTTTATTGTCCAGAAGTTATAATTTGGTGGGTGATTCAATTGATATATAGTGGAATTGATATTGTTGAAGTGAGTCGAATCGGTCGATTGATTCAAAAGGAAAGTTTTTTAAGTAAAATCTTTACTAATAATGAAATAGCTTATATTGCGTCAAAAAAATATAAACCTACAACGGCTGCAGGTATTTTTTGCGCGAAGGAAGCTGTGAGCAAATGCCTTGGGACAGGTATTGCTGGATTTGGATGGAAAGACATTGAAATTTCGGTCAATTCTGTTGGAAAGCCTTCCGTATATTTATATGGGAGGGCTTTAGAAATCAATAATCAAAAAAAAATCAAGCAAATGGATGTATCTATTTCTCATATTGAAGAATATGCGGTTGCTATGGCTGTAGCCGAAGCTGATCCTCTTGATTTGATTTTGCCTCAATATAGGCAGGTTATTCCTAAAAGAAAAAAAGAAACACACAAGGGTTCTTATGGAAGAGTGGGTGTTATCGGTGGCAAGAAAGGAATGTCCGGTTCAGTTTATTTTACAGCCTTAGCAGCTTTGAAATCGGGAGCAGGATTAGTATATACGGTTTGTCCTCAAGCCATATACAACATCCTTAGCCTTAAATTTAATGAAGTCATTCTGGAAGTGATGGGTTCGCAAGAAGATTTTTTTGTTGAGGATGATTTAGATGACATACTGACAGCTTCTAGAAAATATGATGTGATTTGTTTAGGCCCAGGAGTTGGCACCAAAGATGAGACAAAAGCGCTCATAAAAAAAATACTTTTATTAACAGATAAAAAGATAGTCTTAGATGCTGATGGACTGAATTGCATTAGCGATGAGCCGGAGATATTACGAAAAAGAAAAGGCTTGACTGTCATTACGCCTCATGTTGGAGAAATGTCGCGATTGACTGGAATAGAATCGAGCATCATCAATGGCAATCGTGAAGAAATTACAAGGTCTTTTTCAGAAAGTTATCAAGTAATCACGGTACTTAAAGGTTCTAAGACAGTGGTTGCAGACGGCGATTCAATCTATATCAACAATACAGGTAATCCCGGAATGGCCACAGCAGGTGCGGGAGATGTTTTAACCGGGATAATTGGATCTTTTATAGGACAAGGAATGGACATGAAGGATGCTTCGAGGATAGGCGTTTATATACATGGGATTGCGGGAGATATTGCGGCTCAAAAATATGGTGAATATGGAATGATTGCGTCAAACTTACTTGAATTCTTGCCGCACGCAGTCAAATTATGTGAAATTAAAGAATAAACCTTTTGATTTATTC
>JAFGVC010000159.1 GCA_016938195.1 Tissierellales bacterium
AGACTTAACCAATCCTTGAATTTTTTCAAGCAACACTTCAAGCATCTTTGTTTTTTCTAACAATCCACCAAAGCTCAGTGCAATAAATCCTAGAGAAATAGTCCACATCATGCTTTGCAATCCTCCTCTACTTAGGAGACTGTCAATTTCAGCTACTCCGGTGGCTGAGGTAAATCCATAATTCATGTAATCCATCATTGCAGCGAGTGAATATCCTTGGAATATCATTGCAAACAGCATACCTATAATAGAAGCAATGATCATAACTGCCAAGCCCCCAACTTTTTTCACAGCAAGTACGATAACTACAATAGCCGGAATAATTGTTAGCGGACTAATAAAATAATTATTCTTTAATCCGTTTAATATCAAATCAATTTGTGATTGGTCTAATTCAGAACCTTTAAATTTTAACCCTATAAAAAAATAGATGATGAGTGAAATTAATAATGCCGGTCCGGTTGAATACATCATACTCTTAATATGGTCAAACAAATCTGATTCAGCTACAGCTGCAGCTAAATTTGTTGAATCTGACAAAGGAGACATTTTATCTCCAAATATTGAACCAGATACTACTGCACCTGCAGTCATAGCTGGAGGTATACCCAGTCCTAGTCCTATTCCCATAAAAGCAACGCCAAAAGTAGCTCCGGTAGTCCAAGAGCTCCCGGTAGCCAGTGAAGCAATGGAGCATACTAAACATACCGTAAATAAAAAATATGATGGATTAAGAATTTTAAGGCCATAATAAATTAATGACGGAATAGTCCCTGCAGGAATCCATGTTGCAATCAAAACACCTACAAGCATCAAAATCAGCATAGGTAGCATGGCAATATTACACCCATAAAGAATCCCCTCTTGAATATCATCCCAAGTAAATCCATATAGCATCGCAACGATAGCCGCAACAACGGTAGCAAATATTAAAGTAATGTGCGTTGTCCAATCGGATTTGAGAATGAATATTTGTGATGTGAGAGCAACCATTAAGAAAAGCAATACAAAAATTACGCCTGCCAAGCCTGGTCTTTTGTCTTTTTTTAATTCAGTCATAAATAATTCCTCCTTTAAATATATTTTCAATTTTATTATATTTAAGGGGCAAAAAAAAACTGTTTATATTTATGTTTATTTTTTTAAGCAATCATAATTTAATAAACATAAAATAAACCGTTAAGAAAATTCAAGATTAGGCATTGCATTTAAGGAATAATCAGAGAATTCGTTATTCAGATATTTATAATAAGCCGCACAACCAATCATTGCAGCATTGTCAGTACATAGCTCAATCGGAGGATAATGAAAATGATATCCAAGTATATTGCATTCTTCAGACATTAAATCCCTCAATCTTGAATTTGAAGCTACACCACCTGCTAAGGTAATCGTATCAATATCATATTTTTTGGCGGCCTGAATTGTTTTTGAAACTAAAACATCAACGACTGCTTCTTGAAAGCTTGCCGCAACATCTTCAACAATCAATTCAATGTTTTTCATGCTTAGACTGTTTTGATAATTGATTACCGCTGATTTAATACCGCTAAAGCTAAAATCCAAAGTATCCTTTTCTAAAAATGTTCTTGGAAAATCAATCGCCTTAGGATTTCCTCGCTTTGAAAATTGATCGATTAAAGGACCTCCCGGATATCCCAAACCAATTGAACGTGCAACCTTATCAAAAGCCTCTCCGGCTGCATCATCCCTTGTTTTACCAACCACCTCATACTTTCCGTAATCTGTTACCTTGACCAAGTGAGTATGTCCTCCAGAAACGACCAATGTCAGAAAGGGTGGCTTAAGCTCTTTGTTCGAAATAAAGTTGGCGCAGATATGTCCTTCTATATGATTTACTCCTATTAATGGCTTGCTAATTGAATAAGCTAATCCTTTAGCAAAATTGACACCTACAAGCAATGCACCCACCAGTCCGGGTCCATATGTAACTGCAACAGCATTGATTTGTTCAATTGTTACCTTTGATTCCTCAACAGCTAGTGTCAGAATTTCATTTATTTTTTCAATATGCTTTCTTGATGCTATTTCAGGAACAACCCCTCCGTAGCTTTGATGAATAGCTATCTGAGAGTAGATGATATTCGATAGTATTGTTCTTCCGTTTTTAACCAGCGCTATTGATGTTTCATCACATGAAGTTTCAATAGCCAATATAATAAGATCTGACATGTTTACTCCTCTTTGATAAAATCTACCGCTAAAATATTTGCTATCATAAAATTTCTTTTCTGATTTCTCAAATAACAAAATGCGGTAATTTGTTGATCGTGAATAGCTATAACGCGAATATCTCTTTCGGTTATTTTGCCTTTCGAATCATAAATAATTCGAATTATTTTGTTTTCTTCTAATGATCTGGTAAGAAAATACTTCACCATAAAGTCACCCAATTTGACCTTTCCATTTCATAATTATAGCGTCTTCTTGAGGTTTTCGATAATAATCCTTTCTGATGCCAATCACTTCAAAATTATTTTTTTGATATAAATATATACCGGCCTTGTTGCTTTCACGCACTTCAAGCAGAACATATTCTAAATTCATATTCTTTGAGTATTCAAGTGTTTTTTTTACAATCAAATCTCCGTAACCCTTTCTTCTGTCTACAGGATTGACAGCAACATTATGAATGAATCCCTCATCAAGAATAATCATGATGGACACATATCCAACAAGATGCGATCCTTCCCATAAACAAAAAAAAGAGATGTTTTCGTTTTTAATTTCACTCAAAAGCATAGATTTTGACCAAGGATCAGTAAAACTACATTTTTCTATAGCTTCAATATCACTTAAATCTTCATTTGTACATTTTCTAAATTCGAGCTTTTCATTTATGGAGTCCACTTGATTTCATCCTTTCAGCTTGAGAAGGTCTTAAATAGTTAGGCACAAAACAATCTGCCGTTGCAGACAGTCCTTTAAGATACTGAGTGTAACCTAAACAACAAATAGAATTTGCTTTAATTACATCGTCATATGAGTTGGTTATAATACTTTTTCCGAATTTCTCATGAATTTTTTCAGAATACTTCTTAGAGGCATTGCCGGTGAAAACATAAGATTTTGCTTCTAAAAATATCTCCCTTAGTAAAATGTCAACATCAATGAGATCCGGTTGGTAAAGCGTCTTTAATTCTTTATTTTCCCATTGATATCTCCCATAAAAAACTCTTCCACCCCGAGCATCCATCATCGGCAATATAGGGTAATCTGTATTTTGTATTTGATACGCCAGTGCCGCAGTTGACGGTATCCCAACAATAGGTATTTTTTTATGCCATGCCAATCCTTTTGCTATTGCAACACCTATTCTTAACCCTGTATAAGAGCCTGGTCCCTCATCAACACAAAGTAAATCTATGTTGTCCATGCTCATATGAAGAGATTGTAGCAATGCTGTGAGCATGGGCATCAATTTTTCTGAATGAGTCAGCTTGTGGTTAAGCGTATATTCGCCTAATAGTGTTGTATCATTTGTTACAGCACATGAAGCGGCCTCTCCTGAGGATTCAATTCCTAAAATTATCATTTTGTGACAACTCCTTTATGATACACGAATAATGATGACCGCTACCTGTCACCGATATATTTCTTGCATTATTTTCAAAATCATGCTGGATTGTGAGGAGTACATGGTTAGCCGGTATAATATCTTTGATTCTATCAGACCATTCAATGATAAATAACCCATCGGAGTAAAAATACTGATCAATATCCAAATCATAGGCTTGGTCAATATTTAAAATTCTGTAAGCGTCCATATGGTATAAATTCATCGTTCCTTTATACTCCTTGATAATACTAAACGTAGGACTGGTTATAAATTCTATAATTCCAAGATGTTTTCCTACTAGCTGTGTCAGTGTTGTCTTCCCCGCACCTAAATCTCCTTCGAGACATAATATCATTCCGACTTGTGAGCAATGGGCAATAATTTTTGCTAACATTTCCATTTCTTCTATATTTCGAATCATTAATTTGTGCATAAAAACCTTCCTTCAAAGCATACGTCTATTATACATACAATCCTTCATTTCATCAATAATAAAAAAACCGCCATAAGTTTTGCTAAGCAACCTACGGCGACTATGAAAATATTTTTTAGCGATGCAGGATAGGAGAAATTCTTTTGTAAATTAGAATTGTAAAAGCTGAAACAATAATTCCTTTAACAAGGTTGAATGGAGCAACAGCGTATAATACAAAGCTTGTTAAATCAACAATGTTTTTATTTATAGCATTTCCCATATCAATGAAAACCTGAAGAGGTACGCCAAATACCTTTGCATACACTGGCAATAGGACTAAATAATTGGCATAAGTTCCCACTGTCGTCATCACTAACGTACCGACTAGCAATCCGATAATAGCTGATTTCAGAGATTTATGGCGTGCATAAATAATGGAAGCCGGCAATACCAATGAACATCCGATTAAAAAATTGGCCACTTCTCCAACGCCTCCGGTTACTGTTCCGTTAATGGCTAGATTTAATAGGATTTTGATTAATTCAATCATGACCGCCGGTACAGGACCAAGGGCAAAACCACCAATTAAAACGGCAACCTCACTTAAGTCTATTTTGTAAAACTCAGGTGCAAACCAAAGCGGTGCTTCTAATAACATGAGTACTGTTGCCACCGCTCCCAATACTGATATTTTTGTCAATTCCTTGACGTATCCTCTTTTGAGGACATTAGATTTTTGTGACATTTTATTACCTCCAAATCTGATTTTTCGGAAATCAAAAAAACCTCCGAAATCTACAGAGGCGAATGGCAGATAGAAAAAAAGAACCTATAACCTTCTATCATCCAGACTTTAACTGTCGGTACCGGAATTTCACCAGTTCAACCCTTAGGTTCGCGGACTTTACCGCCGGTCGGGAATTGCACCCTGCCCCGAAGATTCTAAAAATATTATATCATTATTTTTTTGCTTGTCAAATGTCAATTTGAAAAATGATATATTAGTTTTACTTTTTATTAAAGCCAAAAGCAAATGAAAGCAACATCGCCAATGCCATGGGAATAATTAATGCCCTTGTTGAATAAATGAGCCCGACCGCATCGGCCATTCCACTAAAAATCATCATGCTTAA
>JAFGVC010000160.1 GCA_016938195.1 Tissierellales bacterium
CCTTTAGGCTGAAAGTTATGTTCTTTAATCCATTGAAGAATTTCTTCATGACCTGGGTCATACTCGGCATACTTGCCGGCATAAACACAAGAAACCTGCTTCCCGCTTTCCGTTTTTCTCGATATAATCTCGCCCTTTCCGACAACGTCAGTTTTTACAGGATATCCAGCCTCAATCTCAAGATTTTCCATGTCATTGTTGTGAAAAGCTACAAACGGTGAACCGGCGGGATATTCACCAATACTGTCAAGATAAGCTCTGATTTTGCTGAAGCAATCACTCAAAGTATCCGGTAAATCTTCAAGTGTAGTTGTTCGATTGATACTTAAAATTTGTCGAGTGATGTTTTCATCAATTATTCTGCATTGATATTTCATAATATTCCTCCCGTCTTTTTATTATATTATAAAACATCATTAAATTTTTAGCAAACGTTTTCTATATTGATTTTTCAATACTTTGTAGATATATTATCAAACTTTTTGATGGGTATATGCTACTATCAATAAGAATTTTATAGAAAGATTGAAAATTCAATATTACATAATTATTAACAAAATAAAATATTGACATATTTTTATCATAAATCACAAAAAAATTTGTAATCTCTTTTACAAAAAAAAGAACTGTTTCAAATTTTAAACAGTCCTATTTTTATTGTTAAGCGTTTGTTTATTGTTATCAGTAGTCTACGGGTGTTTTTTGCAAATAAACGAAAAAAATCGATAATTATTTATTTATCAAAGATTTTATGGTTTCTACAACATGCTCCGTATTAAATCCATATTGATAAACCACTTCTTCTCCTTTTGCACTGGCCCCGAATTGATCAATCGTTATTTTTACACCCTCAAATCCGGTATATTGGTCCCATCCAAAAGAAGATCCCATTTCAATGGCTGCTCTCTTAGTAATCGTTCGTGGTAGGATACTTTCTCTATATTCTTGGCTTTGAGCATTGTATCTAGCAAACGAGGGCAATGAAACCACTCTCGTATCAATGTTTTGCTTAAAAAGCTCTTGCTGTGCTTCAATGGCTAATGAAACCTCGCTTCCGGTCGCAATGATAATAGCATCCATACTCGACTTTTCTTTAGAAATCACATAGCCGCCTTTCTCAACGCCTTCAATCGATGATTCTTCAATCGTTGGCACATCTTGTCTCGTAAGAACAATCACCGTAGGTTTATCCGTTGATTGTAATGCGATTTTATAAGCCGCCATCACTTCCTTGGCATCCGCCGGTCTTAGGACTTCAAGGTTTGGCATCGCTCTTAATCCCGCTAACTGTTCAACCGGCTCATGAGTAGGTCCGTCTTCTCCGACCGCTACGGAATCATGCGTGAAAATAAACACGGATGGGATTTTCATCAAAGCTGCCATTCGAATAGCCGGTCTCATATAATCGCTAAAAACAAAGAATCCGCCACAAAAGCCTTTAAGTCCATGCAATGAAAGCCCATTAACTATCGCAGCCATCGCGTGCTCACGCACACCAAAATTGATATTGCGGCCTAAGGGGGTTTTCGTTGAAAAATCTCCCTCAATCCCTTTCACTTTTGTTGATGAGGTCAAATCCGCACTTCCTCCAATCAGCAAAGGTGACATTTGTTGCAAGAGCTTAATGATATCGCCGGAAGAAGTTCTTGTCGCCACCAACGCCTTGGGTTGATAGGCTTTAGCCAACTCTTCAAAATCAATAGCAATCATTTCGCAATTAATGGCTTGTTGCAGAGCTTTTGCCTCTTCCGGATATTTTGTAGCATACTTTTTCAAAGCTTCTTCCCACTCTATCGAGCGCTGAATCCCTTTTATTTCATTTTTAGACTGAATATCTGCATATACTTCCTTTGGAATCTCAAAAGGCTCAAATGTCCAATCCAAAAAGGCTCTAGCCTTTTCAGCGCCTTCATTTCCAATAGGCGAGCCATGCGTTGCGCTTGTCCCGGCCTTAGGAGATCCGTAGCCAATGATGGTTTTAACTTCAATGATTGAAGGCTGATTTTTATTGGCCTTGGCTTTTTCAATCGCCTCATTAATGGCCTGAATATTTTCTCCCTCCGGAACTAATATATGCTGCCAGTTCAACGCCTCATATTTCGACTTGACATCTTCACTGTTCGCAAATTGAACAGGGCCGTCAAGCTGAATATCATTGGAATCATATAGCACAATCAGCTTGGAAAGGCCTAAATGTCCTGCAAGACTCATCGCTTCCTGCGTTACACCCTCCTGCAAATCTCCATCGCCACAAAGCGCATAGGTGTAGTGATCCACTAATTCAAATCCTTCTTTATTAAATCTTGCGCCTAAATAAGTCTCGCCTATAGCCATTCCGACTGCCATAGCAATCCCTTGCCCTAAAGGTCCCGTCGTAGAATCTACACCTTCGGTATGGCCAAATTCAGGGTGGCCCGGTGTTTTAGAGCCCCATTGCCTAAAAGCTTTCAAATCATCCATGGACACCTTGTAGCCCGCAACATGAAGTATGCTATATAGTAGAGCTGATCCATGTCCTGCAGCCATTACAAAACGATCCCTGTTAAACCAATCGGGGCGCTTGGGATTATAGGACAAATGTCCGGTATACAAGGCATACATCATAGGAGCCGCTCCCAGAACGATACCCGGATGTCCGCTATTAGCCTTGTTGATCATATCCACACCCAACATTCTGAGCGCATTGATTGACGTTTTTTGTTGTATCATCATTTCACCTTCCAAACATATTTATCATTTAAGTATTTTATTTGATTTATCTTTCTTCTTCAAGTCTTTTATTTTCTTTTTCAAAGTCTAACAACCATTTTTTCTTATCAATGCCACCCTCATAGCCAACCAATGCACCATTAGCTCCTATCACACGATGACAAGGAACAACAATTCCGATGGGATTTTTGTTGTTAGCCCCGCCGACAGCTCTTGAGGCTTTAACATTGCCTATACGGGATGCAAGCTCTTTATAGGATATCGTCTCACCGTATGGAATTTTAGAAAGCTCGTTCCACACTTTCATTCGAAAAGGTGTGCCTTCAATATCAAGCGGCAGGTCAAACGATTTTCTCTGTCCCCCAAAATACTCCTTCAATTCTGTCACAGCTTGTTCTAATAAAGGACTATCGCCTTCATTTATACCTTTTTGATTTCGGAAGCTAATAGAGGTAATTCCCTTCAATGAAGCCTTCACTTCGATAGGTCCCATCGGTGAGTCCATAAAAACAACATCTTTATTTCTCATCATTTTCTCCTTTGCTAATCTTGTGCCATTTCATCAAGCACTTCAAAAAAATGCTTAGCCGCATCCGGCTTTCTATAATGGCTTGCCATCATTTTCATATGTGCCAATCTTACATCATCTTCAAGTAAATCACGAATGATGGCCACAGCTTCCCTGTCCTTAGTAATTCGGACACCCAAGCCTTTATTTTGAAGATAGGTCGCATTTTCTTCTTCCTGCCCGGGTATGGGATGATTGATGACAATAGGAATGCCTTTGATTAACGCTTCTGTCACCGTCAATCCTCCCGTTTTAGTCACTAAAACATCGGAAGCATCCATATAGCTAGAAATTTGATTGGTAAATCCTTCTACTCTAATGTTTTTTTCGTATTTTTTGGCATTTTTTTCAAGTGCCTTCTTAGTTCTTTTATTGTTGCCTGCAATAAATACCAGCTGAACATCCAAGTCTGAAGATGCTAATTGATCCATCATTTTTTTAAGCTTTCCGGCTCCAAAGCTTCCACCCATAATCAAAATCGTTGTCTTATCTTCCATCCCTAGCTCTTCTCTAGCAACAGCTTTGTCCTTGACTTGTTGTATGCTCATATGCGTTGGAATACCGGTTGTTCTGATTTTATCGGGCGAAATCATGTCGTTTTCCAGCCTATATTTCATGAATCGGCTTGACACAATAAACATATCGGCCTCATGATTCACCCAAGTGGAATGATAGTCAAAATCGGTCATAAGAACTACCAATTTAAAATCAAACTGATATTTTTTCCTGGTTTTAATAACTGAGCCAATCGCAACCGGATGGACGCTAATGACATAATCAGGACGGTATTCCTCAATCAGCTCTTTAAGCTTTGAAAAGAAAAAACCGATATTATTTCTGGTAAATTTTGCTTCAGTTGAATTATTCAAATCATAAAACCATCCATAAAGCTCCGGAAAATTCTTTGCATTGACCTCATAAGATTTGCCGGCAATTTTCGAAAGCAACGGCTGAATATATTCCAGAATATCAATAACATGAACAGAATATTCAAGTCTATAGCGTTCAGCATACTCCTTAATAGCTGCCGAAGCGCTGTTATGTCCACCTCCAATTGATGCTGTCAGAACCAATACATTTTTCATACTATCAACACCTCACAATTGATTATCCTTTCAAGATTATTTCTGCCGCCTTTATGCCGTCGATAGCCGATGACATGATGCCTCCTGCGTATCCTGCGCCTTCACCTATCGGATAAATGCCCTTGATAGAGGCTTCCATCTGCTCATTGCGTTCGAGTCTGATTGGCGATGAGCTTCTAGTTTCAACCCCCGTTAAAAGAACATCGTCGTTGTCAAATCCCTTTATTTTCTTCCCAAAGGCTTCAATGCCTTCAATCAATGATTCCGAAACATATTCCGGAAAGCATTGCCTGATATTGGCAAACTTAGTTCCGGGTCTATAGGTTGGTTTTATCTTTCCAAAGCCAACACTTGTCTCGTCATTTCTAAAATCAGAAAACAGCTGTACCGGCGCATAATATTGCCCACCCCCTGCCACAAAGGCCTTGGATTCTATTTTTCTTTGGAAATCAATACCCGCCAAGGGATAATCCGAACCAAAATCTTCAGGTTCAACATTAACCAAAACCGCACTGTTTGAATTTTCTAAATTTCTTGCATAATAACTCATGCCATTGGTCACCACACCGCCTTCCTCAGAGGAAGCGCCTGTCACCACGCCGCCCGGACACATGCAGAAGGTGTAAACACTACGTCCATTGGTACAATGATGCACTAGCTTGTAATCCGCCGCCGGTAGCTGATGCCGTTCTATCGCCTGTCCATACTGCCATGCATCGATATGCTTTCTTAAATGCTCAATCCTGACGCCCACTGAAAAAGGCTTTTGACTAATCTGCAAGTATTGATTTAACATTTCAAAGGTATCTCTTGCCGAATGACCCACAGCCATAATAACCGTATCAGCCAAATATTGCCCTTTATCAGTGATGACTGACTCAATACACCCTTGCATGACCTTTAGGTCAATTAACTTTTCTGAAAACTTGAATTCTCCGCCTAGAGCTTCAATACGCTTTCTGAGAGCTATGACCGTTTTACGCAATTGATCCGTTCCCACATGAGGCTTATTCAGATAAAGAATCTCCTTCGGTGCGCCGGCTTTTACTAATTCAGAAAGTACCTTTCTTCCTCTACCCATGCTATCCTTGATGAGTGTATTCAATTTCCCGTCTGAAAAGGTGCCCGCGCCACCTTCTCCAAATTGTATATTGGATTCTGTATCAAGCAAACCTTCCTTCCAGAAAAGATCTACATCCAATACACGATTTTCAACCTTTTTACCTCTTTCTATCACAATCGGCCTTGCACCGTTTTCGGCTAAAATCAGACTACAGAATAACCCCGCCGGTCCTGCTCCAATAATAACAGGACGCTTTTGTCCTCTGTATTCCATTTCGAAGTCATAACGGACAGGCGCTACCCTTTGAATGAGGTGGCTCAATTGTCTATCGCTTACCTTTTCCTCGTTTTTCAACTCAAGATCGACTGAATAAACAAACTTCACCCGGTTATTTCTAGCGTCGATGGACTTTTTATAAATGGAGAAGGCTGCGATTTCTTCAGGTGGTATTTTCAAAATCCTGCAAGCCTTCATTTGAAGGCTTTGCTCTTGATCCTCCGGATTGAGCTTGATCTGATTAATTCGAATCATTTTCCATATCCTCCATGATCCTTTTCGCTGAGATTTGCTTATTGATAGTATCCTTTGATATAATCGCCATTTTGGAGCATCGAACTGCGAAATCCGCCATTTTACGAATGTCAAAGGACATGACAATTCCATAAGCCAAGCCTGCCGCAAAAGCATCTCCGGCACCAGTCACATTTTCAATTTCAATCGTTTCAACCTTTAATAAATCAAAATCTCGTCCATTCGAGAAATAAACGCCCTCGCTTCCACAGGTGATAAAAACAAGCTCCACACCTTTGTCATGAAAAAACTGACACGCGTTGTAAAAATCCTCTCTTGTCAAAAGCGACATGCCACTAAGCGCTTCCGCTTCAATTCGATTAGGCTTGATACAATAAAACTGACCCAAACATTCTAACGCGTTCATCGCTTTTGATGTTGAGACCGGATCATAAAGCACTTTTGTATCCTGATATCGGTTCAAAATATACTGAAGCTTCAGCGCTTTCAAATTGCCGTCTAAAACGATAAGCTCAGCCTTTTTTGTTTTCTCGTAATACCGCTCAATATAGTCTTCATCAATCAAATCAGTGATACCCATTTGACATACCGCTACGTCCATATCCTTATGCTCGTCCAAAATACATAAATACACCGACGTTTTTTCTTCTTCAGATATTTTGACCATCGACATATCAATACCCGCCTCTGAGGATTCACGTATAATTAAGCGGCCGCTATCATCATCTCCAACGACACCCAAAAAAGTCACCGGGAGTCCAAGAAGACTAATATTCTCAGCAATATTACGTCCCACTCCTCCGGTTGAAAATTCAACCCTTCCGGGATTCGAATCATGTTTAATCAGTTTCTCGCCTGATGGATACCCAAAAATATCAATATTGGCGCCGCCTATAACCAAAACCATAAAGCCCTCCCAATCCTATAAAAAATTCATTCCGAACCTTCATGCTGACCATAAAGCCAAATTTGCAACTGCAATGATTATCATGATAAATTAAACGCTCAGATTAAATTTTAATTTATCAAAGTCCTTAAAAAATTCAAAAAGCGCTTGTTTTATATATGCAACTCCTCCAACTGAGTCCGACTCAATATTCAAAGGAAGCACCGGATCATGCAAGGACAGTCTAACAAGAAACCATCCATTTCCATCATTCAGACCGCAATTGACTCTAATGCCTTCATAATTTGGGCTTTCGACACACCAACCCTCCCTAGAATTGACATAGGCCTCTAGCTGCTCCATGATGTATTGTCCATAAGCCTTAAAATCAGCGTCGTCGATTCTAATCCTAATCTCCTGCTCTTCCAAAGGTTCTTGAAGGTCCTTTATCAACGCCATTAAATCTTTTCCTTCTTTTTTCATTTTTGAGAATTCAGCTAAAAGCTTAACCATCAAATAAGCACCATCGTCCAAACAGAAATTTTCCTTTAAGGCGCCATGTCCGCTTGTTTCAATCGCTAAATAGCTTTCATCTCCCGTCTCATTAAGCCTAATCGCTTCATCGATAACATTTTTATAGCCTCTTTTATATCGATGATGCCGGCCACCGTTCGATTCAATAAATAATTTTAATCCCTTTGAAGTGACAGAGTCCGTGACAATATAAGAATTCGGATGCTCATTCAAAACAACTGCACTAATGAGCGCAATCAGCTTATTGCGATTAATAACGCTACCCGATGAATCTACCAAGGCCGCGCGATCAACATCCGTGTCGAAAATAATACCTAGGTCTGCCCCCACGCTAAGCACTTGTTTTTTGATAAAGGCCGTCGCCATCGAATCTTCAGGGTTTGGCACATGATTAGGAAACATCCCATCCGGTTCTAAAAATAAGCTCCCTTCAGTATCGGCTCCCAATGGCACCAGAAATTTTTCGACAAAAAAACCACCTGATCCATTGCCAGCGTCCACAATAATCCTTGCTCCTTGCAATGGCTTCTCCATTCCGGTTTCTTCAACCATAAACCGTCTTAATCTGTCCGCATATCTCGACATATAATCAAACTTTTCAATCTGTAATTGCTGGTCTTCTTCAAAGCTCTTAATTATTCGGTCAGCTTTCAATAATATTTCTTTAATCAACGCTTTGTCTGCTCCGCCACGCTTGTCAAAAAATTTCATGCCGTTTCTATTAAAAGGCAGATGACTCGCTGTAATCATAATAGCGCCATCCAATGCCATATCCTCATCAACAAGTGACATAAACATAGCCGGCGTCGATGCCAATCCAAAATCCATAGCTTGCTGACCCGCATCCAAAATACCCTGCGCCGAAGCCCTCAGCAATTTTTCCCCGGTAATTCTGCTATCCCTTCCAATCGCAATGCGACAGGACCTTCCAAGACGAGCTTGAAGCCCATCCGCGAAGGCATAAGCAATCCTTGCAGCCTCTTCAAAATCGAGATTTATTTCCTCTCCAACCACTCCCGTTGATGCAACACCTCTAATATCAGAGCCATTCTGAAGCTCAAGTAATGTCATCCCATCCTCCATCTTAATTTAATATTTCAAGCAAATGATTCTCAGCCAAAATATCTTTGTCCAATCGATAGTTTTTACCTTTTTTATCTCGAAAAACAATCTCATCCTGATTCATATCTACAATTATCCCGACGCCAAATTTAGCATGCGCCACTTTCATGCCGACCGAAAATTTTTCATCTGAATCTATTTTTATCGTTTTTCTAAGCTGGCTTACAAAATCAGAAGGCGTCTCGGGATATAGAATTTCCAAGTTTTTTTTAGCTCTTGTCATCGCGACATAAAATATCCGTCTTTCCTCCTCATAATATTCATCATATTCCTGTTGTGTTTGATTCCTTTTTTCCAGCGGAAATTCTCCGTAAATATTATCAATCATAAAAACTCTGTCAAATTCAAGTCCTTTAGTGCCATGGATAGACGAAAGAATCACGCGGGCACTGGTATTTTCTTTTGATTCGCGCAGTACTTGCTTAAGGCTTTCCAGTTGAAGAATAAAAGAATGGATTGATGAGGAATTTCTGCAAATCTCCTTGATAATTTCCAAATCAAGAAACATTGAAGAAAAGGACAACCTCCCGTCCTTTTCGAGACGGTTCAAATAATCCTCATATCCCATTTCAAAGCGAATAAATTCAAGTGCATCTTCAGGGCTCATCGTAGACAACTGTTTCATATTATATTTAAAATTGGTAATATTTTTAACCTTCAGCTTATCTAAATTCGGAAATTGATAGAGACGATTGTATACCGTACCGCCACCTTTAGCCACAAATGCATTCATTTCTCTTGTGAAATAGGTTTGGCTTTTATAATAGATATCTCCGAAAGCATTCTTATCTGTCGGGTCTAAAGCAAGCTTAAAAAAAGCGATAACATCTCTCAAAACCGTTGAATTAAAAAATCTGTTTCGGTCCTCCTTAATAAAAAAGCCAATATCCTGTTTTCTTAAATTCTCAGCCATCATCAAGGCCGAAATATTGTATCGGTAAAGAATGGCCGTTTCTCTTTGTGGCTCCTCTAAAATCTTGGATATGATATAAGCCGCCTGATTTCTTCTTGTCGGAAAAGATTTGACGATTATTTCATTCTTTTTCTCGTGAAAAGCTTCTATATTTTTCTCATATCTAAGTTTGTTAGATTCAATAAAACGCCTTGCTGATGAAACAATATGGCCGTCACAACGATAGTTTATATCCAAGGTGTAAATACGACCCTTGGAATATTTATCTTTGAATTGAAGCATCTCTTGATTGTGGCTACCTCTAAAGGAATAAATTGACTGATCGTCATCTCCCACCATAAAAAGATTGCCGTTAGAAATCTGTTCAATAATTCCGTATTGTAATAATGAAGTGTCCTGCGCCTCGTCAAGCTGTATATAGCGATAAAAGGATTTGAAGGAATCGGCAACGTTCGGATAAAGACGCAATATTTTATCGCAATAAACCAGCATATCATCAAAATCCAAAGCCTTGTTCTCCTGCTTGTAGGCTTCATATGCGCCATACATTTCAGAAAAATTTCTGATCCCGATGCTCTTAGATGAAAACGCTTCTTGAGATATTTTCATATTTTTAACAAAGCTGATTTTGCTCGAAAGATTCTCCACCTCTTCCACACTCACTTGATAGATACCATTTTGAGAGTAAATACCGGCCATAATCTTTTTTAAAATATCAAAATTGGAGCTCAATAAATGAAGCTCCTTATTAGTCTTTGAAGAATAATCTCTAACTATTTTATAGGCAAAGGCATGGATCGTTGAAAATCGAGTCAGTCCTTCCTCTATTTCAGGGAATAGACGTCTGAATCTAATCTTCATCTCCTGTGCCGCCAGCTTTGAAAAAGTAATCGTCAGAATTCTGTCGCCTTTTAGGTGTCCGTCAAAAATCAACTTTCCGGCCCTCGCCGTTATCACCGTCGTCTTTCCGGACCCCGCCGTTGATAGTACCAGCCCGGGACCTTCATCATGGCTAACCGCCGCTTTCTGGCGTTCGGACAAGGTTATGTTTTTTTTACTTTCCAGATATTCAAAATAATTCAAAATAATTCCCTTCTAAACCTCATGACTTGATTGCTATGCCTATTATATCACAATTAACCCTACAAGGTCTCTCTTAAAAACACCTTTTCATCTTCCCATGCTTTAAAGGTTTTAGTGAGCTCTCTCATAAGCCAAGGGGCAATAATCATGATAGCGCCAATCTCCGCAATTAAAAAAGCATACCAAACCGCTTGGAGCCCAAAACCTTTTGAAAGCAACCACGCCGCCGGAAGCAAAAACACAATTTGCCTAATAAAAGAAGAAACTAAGCTCGCATAACCCTTGCCAATCGCCTGAAAAGTAATCGAGAAAGTTATCCCTGCCGCCGCTATAGGAAGACATAATGATACGGTTCTCAAAGCTTTCACCCCTATCCCAATCATGTCCTCGGACGCATCAAATAACAGAAGCAAAGGCTTGGGAAAAATCACCATGCTTGATGTACCCACAGCCATGATGATAAAAGCAATTTTAAGAGTAAATTTTAGGCTTTCCAGCATTCTTTCTTTATTCTTTGCACCAAAGTTATATCCCATAATCGGCATATAACCCTGAGCCAATCCAAATACAGGCATAATAATCAGTGACTGGAGCTTGTAGTAAACCCCCAGCACCGCCACTGCAGTCGGCGTAAAGGATATTAGAATAAGGTTGAGACCCGTCAGCATCACGGACCCGAGAGATTGCATAATAATGGCCGGAAGCGCTACCACATAAATATCGCGAAATATTTTCTTTTCAGGTTTAAATCCCCTAATTTTAATATCCACCTCATGCCGTCCATTTCTTATAACCAACCCAATATAGACGAAGCTCAAAATCTGTCCCGCAACCGTTGCATAAGCAGCTCCTCTAATTCCCATCGCCGGCACTCCAAATAAACCAAAAATAAAAATGGGATCCAAAATAATATTAGATATCGCACCAATCAACATACCCTTCATCGGATGAATCATATCGCCGGTAGCCTGCAATATACCGATGCCCGCCTGAGCAATAAACCTCCCAAACGAAAAAATCATGACGATACTGATATACTGAGTCGTCAACTCAATCAAATATAAATCATCAGTAAAAATTGCCACGGCCGACCTCGCGAAAAACAACCCAACAATGACCATCAGCAACGAATAAAAAATATTAATCATGTACCCATGACTAGCTGCCTTCGAAGCGGATTCTCTGTCTTGTTCTCCCAATCTTCTGGAAATCAATGACGTCACGCCGGCACTTGTACCGGCGACTAAAGCAATAATCACCAGCTGAAGTGGAAATGCCAACGAAACAGCCGTCAGAGCTTCTTCGCTGATTCTGGATACATAAATACTATCGACTACATTGTACATGGCCTGAATCACCATAGAAATCATAGCCGGCACTGCCATAGACATTACCAATTTTTTTATCGGCATAATGGCCATTTTATTCGCACGTTCTGTCATGCTATAACCTTCCTTTCGTTACCATGTGAAGCATTTTCTTTAAGTAAACCTTGTCTAACCTCATGATAGCTGTTTGATTTGTTCAATAATCTCACTTACAGCTTGTTCGATTTTATCCAAGTCTTCATCACTAGGATTGCCCAAAAATTCAACCGAAGCAATCATATCCCAAGACATCTTATTCCGTTCCAATATCTCTCTAAGCTCTTTTTGCGCCCCTCCGGACCAGCCATAAGAGCCGAAGCTGAATGCTAAGCGATTAACAATACGTTTTTTACCAATCTCCTCCAACGCCGAAGCCACCGGAGGAAACATTTTGTACTCATAGGTTGGCACACC
>JAFGVC010000024.1 GCA_016938195.1 Tissierellales bacterium
AACCTGATAACAGATATAGAAGAAATTAGCTACATTGCAGAGAATCTAACCGCCTTAGGGTTAAACTTCAATCCATTAAATAATGCAAGCACAACAAACTGTTACCATCAGATAGAAAAGGACTTCACTGTAGATGGAACAACCTATGAGATATGGGTAGTGAAAGCTAGTAACACAGGCAGTAGCGGTGGCAATTCTACAACAGACAAAGAGCCTATAAAAGAGAATCCAATATCACAACAGCCTGAAGCAAATAAGAATTTAAATGTAGTGGAAGTAGCCAGAGTAGAAATTAGCCAAGATTTTGTTATAATAGCTGGAGACAAAGTATCAGCTGATTTATCCAGATTAGATTTGACAATAGAGCTATCAGGTTTAGAAAACAAAGAAGATGAAAAAAGCGATCTCGATTCGAGTCTTAAGCCTGTATTTAACATGGAAAGTAAAATAACTTTAAACATATCTACCGATATGGATGCAAAAGAGCTGGAGGTAGCATTACCAAATCTTGAAAAGGTCTTTGAACAAGTCGATCGAGTAAGAATAGAGTCTGACATAGCATCTTTTGAAATTAAAAAGGATACCTTTGGAGAGCTTGGAAATGATGGTATTGAGCTTAGTGTTATTAAAATTGAAAAATCATCATTACCTGAAAATTTAATAGAGCTAATACCAGAAGGCATTAATGAAATAATTGATCTAAATGCCTATGTGAAGGAAGAAAAAGTGTCTAACTTCAATGTACCCATAGAAGTATCTTTGCCGTACACGTTAAAAGAAGGTGAAGACCCTGAGAAAGTAAGTATCTATCTATTAAATGATAACGGGCAAATAGAAAAAGCAGCAGGTATATACGATATGACAACAGGAAAAATCACCGTCAAAAGGATACATTTCAGTCAATATTTTATCGGTATATCAAAAGACACCTTTAGCGATATTCAAAATAGTTGGGCGCAACATCCTATTGAAGTATTGGCTGGAAAAGGGATTATTCGTGGTAAAGGCAACAATTTATATGATTTAAATGGTTTGACAACAAGGGCTGAATTTGTGTCATTGATAGCTAGAATGTTATTGCTTGAACCAAAGGAAGAACAAATCATATTTAAGGATGTTAAAACAGAGGCGTGGTATTCAGATAGTATAAGTGCTATTTTTGAAGCAGGTATTATAAAAGGTAAGCCTGATATGACATTTGCTCCGGATCAAATGATCACAAGAGAAGAAGTGGCAGTAATTCTTTCTAACACTTCAAAATATTTTAGAATGAATCCAATCGAGGGTATTTCTGAAGACCAATTTTCAGATATAGAGGATGTTTCTCCATGGGCGACCGAAAGTGTAGCACAGGTCAATATGCTAAAATTGATGAATGGGTATCCAACGGGAGATTTCAGACCTTCATCATATTTAAATAGAGCAGAGCTGGCACAGATTATATATAAACTATTTAATCAAATTTAGGGGACATTATAGGGGAGACATTATAGGGGACATTCCTGCACAATTAGTCATTGATCTAGAAGTTTATTTTAAGGATAGAATAAACTTTGGGAAAATGCTATTTAAACAGGAATGTCCCCTTCTAATTTAGTATATTGTATATTGAGGCATCTGCTTGCTAAATTATTAACAATAATCTGTGATTTACCTCTGCATCTTCTTTGCTTCCTACAGCCCATACTCATATCTCCTCTATTTGTTATATTCTTAAATAAATCTTATGTTAATTAAATGCTATATAGTATGCCACACATTAAAATGATAAGGCTCCTGTTTATGTAATTTAAAAATAGGTTTGAGAGATTATCTGAAATCAGGTCAGTGTGATTGATACTGAAACTCATTATCAATTATAAGCAAATAAATCTGTAAAGTCAACAGCTTTCTTGTAATTGATAAACACAAAAAATACTGATATAATGAAAATTAATAAATTAATCGATGTGAGGTATATTTATGAAAAAGAAGCCTTCAGAAAACATTGAACAAACGGCACAAGAGAAAAAATCTGTGAAAAAAAGAAAGAAATTTCTCTGGATTTTGATTCCTTGTGTTATTTTATTGCTTTTGGGTACTGTGGGGTTTATGATGAGGGACACAATATATAAAGCTTGGATAGAGAAAAACACGGAACTTCAAACGGTTAATGGGATTGTGATGAGTGAAGAAACATTATCCGGGGTCTATGTGTCGGCAGAGCAAATTGATGCTGAAGACTGGAGAAATTATCCGGATACAGAGAAAATCCAAGGGAAAATTGAGGATCAGTTGAAGGGCTTTGCGAAGGCTGCGAAATCGAAAAATGTCGACAAAATGTTGAAATATTTATGTGAGGCCAACAAAGAAAGATACGAGGCGTTGTTTACTGAAAATCGGGATCAGTTGGACCAAATTGCACCCATTTTTGAGGAATGGACGCTAGTATTCTTGTCTGAACCGATTGATAAGAAAAGCGACTCCGCTTTAAGAGTGGCAGAATGCTCCGTGATGTATGAGGGACAGCCCTTCTCTATCGTATTCATTGAAGAGAACGGGAAATGGCTCATCAATAATTTTTAGATAGGGGACGGTGATTGAATATGAAAAAAATAATTAACCCCATACTATTTGCATTGATAGCCTTGCTGTTGTCAACGACGGTCTACGGCTGGAGTCAGCCAACGCACAAGCAAATCAATTTAGAGGCTTTAATTAAATTTCAAACCATCTATGCGAATAAAGAAAAATATAAAGAGGCACCGATTGACACTACGGAAACTTTTTTGGGTCTGCTTACAACGTCAAGCTCTCTTTTTGAAAAAAATTATAAAGATACACTGACAATTAATACCTATGCGGGATGGATTGTAGAAGGAGGGTCGTCAGCGGATGAACCACATCTGTATGAATCAGTACGTCACTTTTATGATCCTACCAAGGACGGAAATGGACCAACATGGTTGACAGACCAAATCACAGCGCATGGCTATATCTATAATTTGCCGGGAAATGGCTACACGAGCCCTGAAATCGATGCAAAGGAATGGGGGTTGAGACATCCCGACAATCCTTACAGCTTTCAAAAGGCTTTGGAATATTATAAGAAAGCAATGACTATACCTGAGAACAAGGTTGTCGAAAATTTTATCGGCAATGGTTTATTTAGGACGCGTGATGTGGTCGCTAACAGCTTGGATGAGGAGAGAAGCCTTTATTTGGGGGCTGCTTTTCGTGCGTTGGGCGAAACGATGCATTTAATGGGGGATATGACTCAACCCGCACACGTCAGAAACGACTCACATCCCATCATAGAACCCTTTGAGCAGGGCTTGAATGGATCTGATGTGACCAATATTGCACAAAACAACATACAGCCGGATTCGCGAATCAGTCCGATTTTTACGACTTTCGGGGCTCAAACAGCTATGCCGGTAGAACAGTTATTTGTCAGTACGGCGCAACACACCAATCGTTATTTTTATTCGGCAGATACGATTTATGATGGCAATGAGGGTATTATGCCTTTTAACGGAGAAGACCCTTATCCACATCCGCAGTTTTCGGACCTCGTCATTCATGAAATAGAGCTGAAAAATGGTTTAAAATGCAGGTCGGTTTACGGTGTTTTTAATGGTGTTGAAGTACCGATGGCGTCACAGGACCTCATGGATGTCATTTTGAATAAAGAAGAAACGCATGAATTCAATGTATTGCCTTCCTATGCGAAATCTCAGGGAAATGCTACGATTCCGGTTGCAATTGCAGCATGCGCAGATGTGATTGATAGGTTTTTTCCTACATTGGAGCTAATGGTTGAAGCTCAGGCTGAAAAGATTCTTTTGGATAAGAAAGAACAGGAATATGCAATGATTCCGGTTGAGGTGCAACTGATACATCACTATCAGCAAGACCCTGATTGGAGTCAGGAGATGGAGATTAAATATGCAGGGCCTGCGGAGCTTGTTTTTGAAAAAGACGGAAAAATTGAAAAGGCTTACAAGATTAATTTTGAGAATGGTGTGATTAAGGAAATTCAGGAAGGCCGCAAGATGGTTGAGAAGCCATTACAAATTTATATTAAAAAATCGCCTAAAACCAAACTTTCAAAAGAAGAAGCGTATTACGAATTGCAGGAAGGGCAGGCAGTGTATCTTGAAATTCATGCAGGGGGCAGGATTTTCAAAAAAGAGATTGATGTTCGAAATGATCAAAGGCTACTAGAAATTGAAACTTCGATATATGCACCGGTTCGGATAGATGATATTGGGTTTAGCACTGAGCTATTGAAGGATGGTTATTATGTATGGCTCCTCGGAGATGGAGAAATTGAAGAGGGTTTTGAAGCCAATGAGATTGAGCATCAATACAATGCGGAGGGTGAATATCTCGTGCAGGTTACTTGCTATAAGGATAGTAATCAGAGCACGGTGATTGGTTACGGGAAACGCACCGTTGAGGTAGGCGATAAATTTGAAATGACCATTTTACCGTCAAACAATCTAGAGGCGGAGGTCAACGATGAGGTTCAAATCAAGGTCACACTGGTGGATGACCATCGCACATTGAGTGATTTTGTAATTAAGTGGGATTGCGCCGGATCGACGACGATGCAGACGGGTGCGGATTTCATCAATTTAAAATACAATAGCGTTGGACAATATGACATCAAGGTTATGGCATTGGATCAAAAAAATAATGTTGTGGGAGAGGGAAAAGCAAAGATAGAAATCGTTAAAGGAGAGAATACACCTGACGCGCGACTGGAATATTATAAGCAATTTGACCGCAAATACTACCCTTATGATTATTCGAAATTTATCGTAGATGAAAGGGAAGGGAGCGCTACAATTCAAGAATCCAACTATCTCGGCGGGATGAAGATGACCTTTTATGACAAAGACAACACAATCATAAAAACTGTTAAATACTTTAGAACAGATGTAGATTACACCAAATATTCGAAATACACGAAGGAGGACTTTGAACAGTCGCCACACGTGCTAGCGGATTTAATTCGCAAAACAGAGTGGGCGAGTGATGGGTATAATGATAAGGGCAACCTTGTTTCAGTCACCGTTAAAATGCCAGATGATAAAGGCATTCTTATTTCTAACAGCTCAGTCATTTTCTACGATGAAAAATTCACGGTGAGATATGAGAACCGATATCAGGAAGGGGATTTTGTTGGGAAACAGTACTACCTCTCCATTGGATTTGAGAAGAAATTTTCAGATAGATTTAACATCGATGATCGCAGTGAATTTTCAATATATGATTATGAGAACGGAGAACAAGTGAGTGCGAAAAGATACCGTTATGTCTTAGGCTATGAAAGCAATATGTATGATGAGGCCGATAACGTCAGAAACTACCTCGTGACCAATTTCATGGGCGTCGAAGACGCAGGCAAGGAAGAAAGATACACCAACGTCTTAAATTATTCAAAGGGCTTTTATCTTCAACCTTAGGGGACATTCCTGCACAATTCACAGAATTTGCTGATGGGCAAAAAAACATCAGGGGACATTCCTGCACAATTCGCACAATTGAGTGATTAGCCGATTGAGTAGTTGATTTTAGAAGACCTTTTTTAAGTGATCAGTTTTAAACAACGTAAAAATATAAGGTAGGAGGTCATCGAAAATTTGATGACCTCCTACCTTATATAGTTAAAACAATTTGTGTGAAAAAAAGAAGGAATGTCCCTTAAAAAGAACATTTGTTCTTTACAAATTACAAAAGAAGGCGTAAAATAATGGTGAGGTGAG
>JAFGVC010000161.1 GCA_016938195.1 Tissierellales bacterium
AGACTGTCGGTTGCTATCATGCCTTTGTACAAGACATTGTCAGAAATAATGAGTCCACCCGGTTTGAGATGTTTAACTGAAAGATTGAAAAATTCCATATATTTACTTTTAGCCGCATCAATAAAAATCATGTCGTATACACCATCAATATCCTTTAATATCTCAGATGCTTCTCCATGAAGAATCTCAATAGGTGTTTTAGGATTGAATTTTTGTATATTGCTCTTTGCCGGTTCAATCCAAGATATATTTCTTTCAACCGTAGTAATCTTACCTGATGGATTATTGATGATTCTTGACATGAAAATCGATGAAAAGCCTATCGCGGTTCCAAGTTCTAATATACGTGTAGTGCCGGTCAATCGAATTAAAAGCTTGATGAGTTGTCCTACTTCTCTGTGAATAATCGGAACGTGATTTTTCTCGCATTCCAATCTAAATTGCTCAAATTCATCATCCTCTTCTTTGATTAAACCACTGATGTAATCTGTGATATAGGCTTTATTGATGATATCCATCGAATCACCTTCCGGTAATATATTTTTCTTTGGCCTTTAGAAAATCGTCATAATTGTCTGTAAAATAATGGCTTCCATCCCCTTTTGCCAAGAAAAACAGATAGTCGCTTTCCGCAGGGTATAACGCCGCTTTGATGGATGCTAAGCCCGGTGAATTGATTGGTCCGGGAGGTAGGCCAAAATGCATATAGGTATTGTAGTCCGATACGACCTCTAAATCATCAAAGGTTAATACATTCTTTCTTTCTCCCAAAGCATATTGAACGGTTGCACAGGATTCAAGGCGCCAACTTTCTTCGATTCTATTATAGAATACGGAAGCCACCAAGGGTCTTTCTTCATCCAATAACGCCTCGCCCTCAACAATAGATGCCATTGTCATAATTTCATGAAGTGATTGGCCATCCGGAATATTGTCTTTGAGGGTTGTTGTGTATACTTCTTCAAAGCCATCTAGTAATCGGGTGACAATATCTTCTTCAGTGGCATTTAGATATATGTTGTAGGTGTCAGGAAATAAATAACCTTCAAGCGTTTCGATTTCAAGACCTTGCAGAAAAGAATACTCGGATGAAAAAGAGTCGACATGATAGCATAGTCGTAGGAATTCATCTATATCCATCGGTCGTTGACTATTTATTTCTTCTGCTATTTCTTCCAATCTAAGTCCTTCCCTAACAATGATATCAATCGTATTTTTTACATTGCTTCCTTCTTGAAGCAAGTTTGTAATTTCTTCTAGTGACATCGAGCGATTAAAATTGTAGGCTCCCGCTTTAAAATCATCGCCAAGCCCTTCAAGTTTTAAATAGATTTTATAGGCATTAGTAGATTTAATCAGTTGATTCTCATAAAGTATTTCACCGATTTTTAATGGTGATGTCCCTGTAGGGATCTCAACATAGACTGCGGTTGAGTCCGAAGAATCTACCGCAGTCAGATTTGATTTATAATTGTTTGCAATCATTATGATAGTTACGACGGTCAGGATGATTGCAATAAATGCAGCTGTCAATATTTTTTTCATGTAAGCCTCTGGCTATTTAGATTTTACTTCCATAATGATTGGCAAAATCATAGGATTTCTCTTGATTTCATTGTATATGAATTTATTTAAATCATCCTTGATCGCATTTTTAATGGCGGACCATTCCTTAATGTTGTTTTTCAAACATTTATCCAGTGTCGCCTTGACGACGGTTTTAGATTGAACCATGAGATCTTCATTCTCTCTCACGTAGACAAATCCTCTGGATACAATATCAGGACCTGATACGACAGCACCGGTTGAACGGTCTATTGTCATTACTGCGATAATCAAACCATCCTCTGACAAAAGCTTTCTATCTCTCAAAACGATATTTCCTACATCGCCGATACCCAGTCCATCTACCATGATATTACCGGACTGACCTTTTTGAACGATAGCCATTTCTTTTTTTGTAACCTCTACCGTATCTCCGTTGCTTAAGACTAAAATGTTTTTATTCTTTATTCCGAGGCTTTCTGCTAATTCGGCATGTTTTTTCAGATGTCGCATTTCACCATGTACAGGGATGAAAAATTTCGGCTGCAGCAAATAGAGCATTAATTTCAATTCCTCTTGCTTTCCATGACCTGATACGTGAATGTCATACATCTTGTCATAAATGACATCAATATTTTTCTCATATAATTGATTGATAACTTTGCTGATCGTTTTTTCATTTCCCGGAATCGGACTGGCTGAAATGATAACCGTATCCCCTTCCTTCAATTCAATTTTGCGGTGGTCGCTTGCGGCCATTCTTGAAAGAGCTGCCATAGGCTCTCCCTGGCTTCCTGTTGAAATAATCACAAGCTCCTTGTCCTTGTATTTATTAATATCATTCACATTAATGATTAAGCCGGGTGAAATATCAAGATATCCTAAATCAGAAGCGACTTGAACGACGTTCAGCATACTGCGTCCCGAAATGACTACTTTTCTTTTAAAAATTTTAGCCGCGTCGACTACTTGTTGCACACGGTTGACATTGGACGCAAAGGTTGCTACAACGATTCTTTTTTTAGCTTTTTTAAATAGATCATAGAAGTTATTCGTCAGTGATTTTTCAGATACTGTATATCCGGGACTTTCCACGTTAGTGCTATCGGATAAGGCTAACAGCACACCTTTTTTTCCATATTCAGCTATCGTTTGCAAATCAATAGGTAAACCTCTAACCGGTGTATAGTCTACTTTGAAGTCTCCGGTATGAAAAATGACGCCGATAGGTGTCGTGATGGCTAAGCAAGCGGCATCCGGTATACTGTGATTGCTTCTGATATAATGGACCTTAAAAGAACCGACTTCAATTTTGTCATCAAAAT
This sequence comes from Tissierellales bacterium, assembly GCA_016938195.1. Taxonomy (GTDB): domain Bacteria; phylum Bacillota; class Clostridia; order Tissierellales; family Dethiosulfatibacteraceae; genus JAFGVC01. The sequence continues at coordinate 2,871 of JAFGVC010000161.1, forward strand.
TGACCGGTATTAATTTAGGTGTAATGATAGGGTGTTCCATCAGCTTTTTTTCAATCAGACCTATCGCAAGCTTTGTTCCATAAATCGGAACATCCATTCTTCTAAGCAGATAAGGGATTGAGCCAATATGGTCCTCATGACCATGTGTGATAAATACCCCTCTAATTTTGTCTTTAATTTTGTCCAGGTATGAAAGGTCAGGGATTACAATATCAATTCCTAACATTTCATCCTCGGGAAAAGCCATACCACAATCAATGATAATCACATCATTTCCGTACTCAAGGACTGTGATATTTTTGCCAATTTCACCCATTCCGCCCAAGGGTGTCAGCTTCAGCTTTATGTCGTTTCCTTTTTGCATTTTTTCCTCCTTTGTTTGCACTCATTACATACGCCGTAAAATTTCAAAGTATGATTGTGTATCTCGAAACCATATTCTTTTTCAATGTATCCTTCAAGGTCTTGAAGTAAATCCAATTTGACTTCGAATATTTTTCCGCAATCTAAACACACTAAATGATGATGTCTGTGAGATTTATCCTCAAAATGATTCATTTCAAATCTACTGCATCCATCATTAAAATTCAAACGGTATACAATGGCAATTTTTTCAAATAGTTTTAAAGTTCTATAAATAGTAGCCAGCCCGATTTCAGGATGGTCAACTTTTACAAGCTCGTAAATTTCCTCAGGGCTATAATGTTTTCCCTCGTTTGAATTGATAATATCAAATACGACTCTTCTCTGTGTTGTTAATTTAAAACCTGCATTGTTAAGTCTTTCTTTAAATACTTCAAAATTTGTCATATCATCACCACTTTTATTTGATTTTTATTCTCAATTAAAAGTGTATTATTAATTGAACAATTTGTCAATTAAATAATTTCATCAGCCATCGCTTCATAGATCTCAATAACCTCTTCTAATTCTTTGTCATCTTCAATCATCACGAATAAAGGCTTTTGATTGTCGTCACGTTCTACACGATAAATCATTCCTTCATCAGAATCAGGATATCTCAAAACAGCATATTCCTGAGTATCAAGATGAAAAACAGCCAAAATTTCTAATTTCTCTATCTGTCCCTCATCATTGATTAGTTCTACATATTCCTTACCTTCCATCATGGTTCACCTCTTCTCTATTTAA
>JAFGVC010000025.1 GCA_016938195.1 Tissierellales bacterium
CTTCAAAGGTCCAAAACTTGACAAAGTGTGTAAATTCAACGATTTCTACATAGATTTCTTTTGTAGACGAACAATCGTTTCCACGTGTTCTGAGATGAGGTTATAGCTGTTAAATAAATTTTTGAGACCAATTTTTGTCCGATTTTTATATAGGTGCATATTAGGGAACATATCCAAGATTAGCTACTGTTTGTAGGAACATATCAATCAGAATATGGATTCATAACATACCCTGCTGGATATACATCGATACAGTCCTCGAGCGGCGGAAAGTGCAAAAGTACATTATCTACAAAATCATAAAGATGATTAATATCATCTAAAAACTCCTGAGTAGTACCAATATCTCTGTAACTAAACGAATGAATCACGTTTCTTTTCTTCTGTACAGAATCAACCCAAGCGTATTCTGATGAATTTGCATCAACCCATAGCTTTCCAGAACTAAATTCTTTGAGATTATTAAATGAAGCTTTTTCAGGTTCTATCATTTTCCCTTTATTATTTGTAATCGGGTTCTTACAATAATCATCATAATAAACACAGTAAAAGAACTTCAGCCACGATTCAACTACCGCACCCAGATTTGCACGTGCAAGAATTAGCTCACCTGTTGACATTGTAAGACCTTTATCAATCCAAATTTTCAATGTTTTTGTTAACTCACTCTGCCATTCGAGCATAGCATCATCCAGCTTATCTGCCGCTGAATCCGGTGCTATTCCACGAGCTTCCTTCCATAATAGAGCCGCATTATTGGTTAGTGTAACCAGTACATCGTAATGATCTCTTTTAGCCATTGATATCCTCCAACTATTTATTTAATGCATCATACAATTTAGATGGTGATAATTTACTCAAATCAGTATTTTTAGCCAATGCACGTTTAGCCTTAGTATGAATAAATTTATCCGCATCATTTTCATTGAATCCTTTATCCAATAGTAGATATTGATACAACTCTCTACAAGGTGAAAACATAAACTTTTCATTCTGAATAGCATTTATAGCTTCCTGTTTATCTGTTTCGCAAACCTTCATTAAAACTCGTATAATCTCATCATCTTTTACCTTAGCCTCGTATAATGCAGCTGTTACAAGCCTAATGTCATCTAATCTTGCTCTTCGTTCCTCTAATGAACCTATATTTATCATGATTATTCCTCCTTAACTCCAGGTTCTTTCCATGAGTAGCTCTGCAATTTTTTCCGTTTCCGGAATCTGTTCAGTTTCAAGAACTTGAGTTAAATCAAAGATACGCGATCCTCTGGGTGCTCTTGGTGTGATCTTCTTAAAATCTGTCTCGTAGAATTTCTCGACGAAGAAGTATCTATGCTTGCTAGTTCTTAAATCATATCCATGCTCATCACCATCTTCAATGGATTTAAGAATTTTATTTTTCCTCTCCTCAGTTAATTCACCATATTCTACTTCATATTGCATCCCATTCTCTGTCTCGATTGCTAAAATACGAGCACAAACCTTACCAATAGCGCGTGCACTTTTCATCTTGTACAAACTTAAGTAATCATGTGCTCTAAATCCACGTTCAGCGTTGTCATAATAAACATTTTCTCTGACATTAAAGTCAAAAGTCACTCCAGCAAGCTGCATTCTCATATATTTCCATGAATCTGAAACAGTTATTAAACCGTCGTTATAGCTATAGTTCAGATAATCTTCCAATACTTCTTGCATATCATAATCTCTATCATCAATAACTTCCTGGATTGCATTAGCGAGATTTTCAAAAGTAGTATTGATATGAATAACATGATGCTTTTGTCCAGCGTTATATTCCTTCAATTGATTTTCAAAATCTTTCTTTTTATTTTCTGCCATCAATTCAGGAGCAAGCGTTATCATAACTTTATACTTTTCATCCTTGAAAGAGTTCAAGTGTCTCATAAGCTGATTAGAGTAAAACCAATCAGACATTTTAGTTTCAACGACAATCTTAAAGCTCTCTTGAGTGATCGTTGCATCAGGAATACTATCCACACTTCTCTCCTGCAAATTAAAAATAATTTCTGGTTCGAAAGAATCAGAGAAAATTTCTGACTTTAAGAACCGAAAAAACTTATCTGACGAATATTGATATAAACGAGATAACAATAGCATTGTATTTGCTGTAGCTACGTTTTCTTTCTCATGGTATCGTTGAAAATAGTGGATTCTCATATCTACTGCCCACCCTTCTTTTTCTTTTTGTAATTCCTAGGAAAATAATCTTTTCCAAGCTGCCAAACATACTGATCAATCTGTTTCAAGTTATACTGCCCCAAATCATAAAAACTTTGAAATTCAATCAGTATACCCTTAAAATCAACATAATTTTTCAAATCTCCATCTTTAAAATCTGAAAATCCATCTCGATTCCTAAAATATCGAAGCACCTCATCTACATAACTATCATAAATCGGAAAATCAAGCGGATTATGATGACTACAATACTTTGTAGCAAAAGAGTAAAAGTTCTTCTTTTTCTCACCAATCATAATTTGTTGAATATCAGCTACAAGGTTAACATCACCGGATTCAAGTCTAGAATCTATATCTAATCCATGTATATGTTTCGCTACCGGATAGATTGAAAAAATATTAGTACTATAAAAATTATTGAGCGTTGACGCCTTCAAAAGAATATCCGTGATATCCTCATTTTGGGGACATAGTTCGAAGAATAGTTTATTTAGAGCGTCTTCCTGTAGTCGGTAATTTTCTAATTCTATCCACTTTTCAAGATAGTAATCTACCTGCTCGTTTGAAGGAGAAGGCACATCAACTTTTATTTTTCTTTTACGATTGATGGCAGGTTTCGTATCTGCTTGCTTATTAGATCTAGTTATATTGGCAGTTCCATCAGAATCTAAAAACAAACGAAA
>JAFGVC010000162.1 GCA_016938195.1 Tissierellales bacterium
GTCTATCTCAACCTCAAAAGGAAACGCTAGCTTTCGTCAATCGACTCTTTGGAGATTTGATTTTCACATCAGACGATATTAGAGACTACGACGTTATGCAGCACAAAATGTTCGACACGATGATGGATATCAAGAATCGACACATTGAAAAGGTCGAACTCATAAAAAAGGGTTTGTTGGAAATCAATTATAAAGAAGAAGACCGCCAATACCTCGCTCTAATCAATTTGAGCAAATCCATCGTCAGCTACTCTCAAAATTCTTACAAAATCGTGTTGCAACCCTATGAGAGCCAAGTGCTATCAAAACAGGATATGGATTAAGTCTCAACCGACTTTAAATATCTATTTAAAAACAATATTATAAAAAGAAGTAAATTTCAGGGAGCTATTTTATGGACAAATCAAAACAAATCTTTGGAAATGTCATCAGCGATAAAGATTATCAAAATGCGATCAAAGAAAAACGCAAATATGAAAAAAAGTTTGGGAATGACTCGAAGGAGACCTATTCTCTCAGCGTAAAAAGCAATGCCACTCTTGAGCCTTTTATCGGTGTCCAAAATATTGTTGCCGAAGCAGGTGACCAATCAATTGACACACAAAAAGGTATCATTATCGGCAATATTAGAATGGGCTTCGGTCACTACCGCATCTCGATGGCGATGGCATCCGCAGCTCACGCGATGGGATACATTCCATACTGGTTTGATCTGAACGCCTACACAAACACGACCGGGGGCAAAATCATCTCACATCTAAATGGATTGTATTCGATGGGATCCAGATGGTCTCAAAAATATCCTTTATTCAACAAACTCTATTGGGAACCTCTCAACTCTGAAGGATTCAAAAAACTATCCTATAATGCAAAGGATCAAAAGGTTGCCGAGCTTATGACGCCCATTTTTCAGGAAATCCCAAAAGATATGCCTTTTATTGCAACGCATGCGTGGCCAGCCCAGGCTGCAATCCATGCCGGCATGAAAAAAGTCGTAAACGCTATTCCCGACAATTGGCCTATGGCGCTACATCTGGCGGAAGGTTCCATTCACACCGTTCAAACTCCTTCATCCTTCCTGGGTTACAAAATCTTGAAGGGAATGGATGGTAAAAAAACACTTAAACCCATACCCGATGGTGATTTATATGACGTTGGACATTATATCGATCACGAGCTTGTAGCAAATATCGATGTCGACAGTGAAAATAGAATAGAGCGCATCAATCAAAAGAAAACCATAAGAATAATGATTACAGTTGGTGGAGCCGGTGCTCAAAAAGAAATATTCTCTCAAATATTGCGATTATTATTGCCTATGGCGAAAGATAATAAAGTTGTTTTATATATCAATGTGGGGGATCATCTGAGCGTCTGGAAAGGTCTTTGCCAAGAGCTTCCTGAGATAGACGCCCTAAGTCAAAAGCACTTCGACAATTGGAACGAAACCTCCGAATTTGCCGAAAAAGCTCTAAGTGATGAGATTCAAGGGATACATGTTTTTTATGACAAAGACATTTTTGCGGCCGTTTATGCGACTAATCTGCTGATGCGATCCACTGATTTAATCATCACTAAACCTAGTGAATTAGCTTTTTATCCGATACCAAAGCTCCTCATCAAAAGGATTGGTGGCCATGAGGCATGGGGGGCTATCCGTTCTTCGGAAGTTGGAGATGGCACGATTGAATGCGAAACAACCCAGCAAACTCTGCAAATGCTTGAAATGATGCTCGAAAGCTCTGAAATTCTTACAAAACTCAACAAACACATTGTACAAGCAAATAACATAGGCATTTATAACGGCGCCTATCGCGCAATAGAGCTTGCCGTAAAAGGACGAAGCTAATCAAAGAGGTAGACAGGATGAATCTTAACGCTTTAATCGACTATTTCAAAGATGTTTTCAATCAGTCAGAAAATCCTACATGTTATTTTGCGCCGGGTCGTGTTAATATCATTGGCGAGCATACAGATTACAATGGCGGTCATGTTTTGCCCTGTGCAATCCATTTGGGCACTTATATAATGGCAAAAAAAACGGTTGGAAAATCAATAAGGCTATTCTCAATAAATTTTAAAGAAACCGGCATCATCGAGACCGAAATATCCCATATTTCCAATAAGTATGAAAACGGATGGGCCAATTACCCTCTAGGCATTATCAAAACGTTGATTGATAAAGGCTATCAAATTGATTCAGGCATAGACATCCTTGTTGCCGGGGACCTCCCCAACGGTGCTGGACTATCTTCGAGCGCGTCTATTGAACTTGCAACGATTTTTGCCATCAATGATATTTACCATCTCAACTTAAATAGACTTGAAATGGTGAAGCTCAGCCAAACCTCCGAAAATGAGTTCAACGGCGTAATGTGTGGAATTATGGATCAATTTGCTTGTGGTATGGGGAAAAAGAATCACGCTATCCTCCTTCACGCTCATAAGTTAGATTTTAGCTATGTCCCTCTAAGTTTGCAAAACAATTGTCTCATTATAATTAATTCAAATCAGCGCAGAGGCTTAATCAATTCCGGATACAATCAAAGACGTTTAGAATGTATTGAAGCGTTGCAAGCTTTCAAAGAAATCCTAAAAATCAATAGCCTTTGCGATATGACACCAGATATTTTTGAAAACCATCAGCACCTAATTCACAGCGAAACCCTACTGAAGCGCACACGACATGTGGTTCAAGAAAACCATCGAACCCTCATTGCTTTTGAAGCACTTCGTGATGGTAGACTCAAAACGTTAGGCCGGTTGATGAACGAGTCCCATGCTTCACTGAGAGACGATTTTGAAGTCTCTACCAGCGAGCTCGATTTGCTTACCGATTTGGCATTAAACAACGGCGCTATCGGTTCAAGAATGATGGGTGCCGGCTTTGGTGGATGCACAATCAATCTAGTAGCACAGCAAATCATCGTTGATTTCATGGATAACGTCGGTAAACATTACCATGATCAGACAGGATATACAGCCGATATTTATATCGTAAATTCCGATGATGGCGCAAGAAAACTTGAATTTACAATGGAGTAAAGGATAAATAAAATGGATATAAACAGAGAAATTCGGAGATTAATCAACTATGGACTAGATAAAGACTTGATAGAAAAACAGGATGAAGTCATGGTCATCAACCAAATCCTGGAAATATTGCAATTAGAGAGTTTTATCGACTGCTCTGTCGAAAACGAGGTCCTCGCTCATCCCCAGGAAATACTGGACAACATCCTTGATTTCGCCTTCAATACCGGTGTTTTAAAAAGCAATGCAACGAGCTACAGGGATCTATTAGATACGCGGATTATGGGTTGCTTTATAGCAAAGCCCAGTCAAATCGTCAAAGAATTTTACAAAAATTATCATATTTCTCCGAAGTTAGCCACCGACCAATATTACGCCATGGCTTTTAGCTCAAATTACATCCGAAAAAGCAGGATTGAAAAAGACATCCGATGGAAAACGCTCACTAAATATGGAGAACTCGACCTTACTATCAATTTATCAAAGCCCGAAAAGGATCCTCGTGACATTATAGCAGCTAAAACCATAAAGAAATCAGGCTACCCGAAATGCCTTCTCTGCAAAGAAAATGAAGGTTTCTCAGGTAATCTGACAATGCCTGCACGGCAAAATTTAAGATTGATTCCGGTAGATTTAGAGCACGAAGCTTGGTTCATGCAGTATTCTCCCTACGTATACTACAATGAGCATTTGATTGTCATCAACGGAGAGCATACACCAATGAAAATTGATATCCATACGTTCACGAAGCTACTGGCTTTTGTAGAGAAATTTCCCCACTACTTTGTCGGTTCCAATGCAGATTTACCGATTGTCGGTGGCTCCATCCTTTCGCATGACCATTTTCAGGGAGGACGATACACTTTTCCGATGGCACGTGCTCCTATTCAAAAGCGAATTGTTGTCAACGGATATGAAGATGTCGATGCGGGTATCGTGAAATGGCCAATGAGTGTCATTCGATTAAGAAGCCTAGACAAAGAACGGTTGGTTGATGCCTCAACACATATTCTCAATATTTGGCGCCCATATCAAAACCAGATGTTAGATATCATACCCTACACCGGTCAAGAACCTCACAATACCATCACACCCATAGCCAGATATAGAGATAATCAATTTGAAATAGACCTCGTGCTTAGAAACAACCGGACAAACAAAAAGCACCCACTTGGAATTTTTCATCCCCATAGCGAATGGCACCACATCAAAAAAGAAAACATTGGACTCATTGAAGTAATGGGAATGGCTATTTTACCCCCACGACTTAAAGACGAGCTGGAAACGATTAAGAAGTGCTTGTTAAAAATCGAAGATTTTGATCAACACGAAGAAATCGTTCATCACAAAAGCTGGTTTTACAATCTAAAAGAAAAATACTCGGGGCTATCCGTTGACTTTGAAGAAATACCAAAAGAAGAAGTAGGACTGATATACGAAAACATTTTAAAAGACGCAGGAGTCTTCAAACAAGACGAAGCCGGACAAGCCGCCTTCATAGAATTCCTTAGTTGAAAACTCAAAAAACAAAA
>JAFGVC010000026.1 GCA_016938195.1 Tissierellales bacterium
ATAAAAAGAATATTAAGGCCTTAGGAGATGTTAATGTTGGCGCTATAGCTGAGTATAAAAGTGTTAGTGAAAGACACGCATTCTTAGTCAAACAAAGAGATGATTTAGATTTAGCGAAGAATAAACTCAATAAAGTCATTAAAGAATTAACGATTGAAATGAAAAACCAATTTGAAGAAAGGTTTGAGAAAATTCGCAATCAATTTGTGGAGGTGTTTGTTGATTTGTTTAATGGTGGAAAGGCCGATATTGTCCTAATGGATGAAAATGACTCATTAAACAGCGATATTGAAATATATGTTCAGCCACCAGGGAAAAGGTTAAATAAGATTTCTTTATTATCGGGTGGTGAAAAAACGCTTACAGCAATAGCGCTTTTGTTTGCTATTTTAAAAACAAATCCGACTCCCTTTTGTATATTGGATGAAATAGAAGCCGCTCTAGACGACTCGAATGTTCATCGATTTGCTAAGTATCTGAAAAATTTTTCTCAACACACCCAATTTCTTGTGATAACACACAGAAAAGGAACAATGGAATATGTAGATACGATTTATGGGGCTACAATGGAAGAACATGGCGTTACAAAGCTAATTTCTCTAAAACTTTCTAATTATAAAATATAGGAGGATCTAATGGCATTGAATGTTTTTAAAAAATTCACAGAAGGATTACAAAAGACAAAAGAGGAACTCTCGAATAAATTAGATGCCGTCTTTAGTTCTTTTGGTAAGGTTGATGCTAGCTTGTTTGATGAGTTAGAGGATATTTTGATTAGTTCGGATATAGGAGTAGAGTCAACCATAGAAATCATTGACTATCTGAAAAAAGTAGCAAAAGCTGAAAAAATAAAAGATCCTGCAGACATTAAATTAAAATTGAAAGAGCATATTAAATCTATATTAAATATTGATGAAGCGACTAATGATGAAGAATTACCTTACTCGTCTATCATTTTAATAGTAGGCGTCAATGGTGTAGGAAAAACAACGACAATCGGTAAACTAGCACATCTCTATAAGAGTATGGGAGAAAAGGTTATTGTTGCTGCCGGCGATACTTTTAGAGCAGCTGCAGTTGAGCAACTTCAAATTTGGTGTCAAAAGTCAGGCGTCGATATTATTGCAAATAAAGAAGGGAGCGACCCAGCTGCTGTTATTTTTGACGCTGTGCAAGCGGCAAAGGCAAGAAATGCAAATAAATTGATATGTGATACTGCGGGTAGGCTACATAATAAGAAGAATTTGATGAACGAGTTAAACAAAATATTTCGCGTGGTAGAAAAAGAATATGAAAAAAATCAGATTAAAGTTTATCTTGTTATTGACGCGACAACAGGACAAAATGGGATTATTCAAGCAAAAGCTTTTAATGAAGCGGTTCATATTGACGGGATTATTTTAACGAAGCTAGATGGAACGGCTAAAGGAGGAATTGTAATACCCATTCAAAAGGAATTAAAAGTGCCGATAAAGTATGTAGGATTAGGAGAAAAAATTGACGATTTACAATCTTTCGATTATGAAAAGTTTGTTGATGCTATTTTTGATTAATGGTTACGAAATGTTATAATATTATACATAAATAATAAAATAAGGAGCATAGCATGAAAAACAGATCAAGTGGAATTTTAATGCATATATCCTCACTGCCGGGTCCTTATGGCATTGGTGATATGGGAAAAGAAGCTTATCTATTTGTTGATTTCCTTTCAGAAGCTAAACAAAAAAATTGGCAAATATTACCTCTGGGAATGACGGGATATGGAGATTCACCTTATCAATCTTTTTCTGCATTTGCCGGAAATCCTTATTTTATTGATTTGCGTGAGCTTGTTTCCGAAGGATTTTTAGACCCTATAGAGGTTGAAAACACAAATTTCGGCAATAATCCAACTAAAATAGATTACGGACTATTGTTTATCTCGAAAATGGATTTGCTCAGAAAGGCATACTTGAATGCCAAAGAGACGCTTCATGAAAAACTAAATCAATTTTGTCAAGAGCACGAGGATTGGTTAATGCCTTTCGCGCTTTTTATGTCTATAAAATCTCTACACCAAAACAAATCTTGGAACCAGTGGGAAGAAAAATATCAACAATATGATTCGCCAGAGGTCCATGAATACAGAAAAAAAAATTTGGAAGAAATATACTTCTGGGTTTTTTGCCAATATTATTTTTGGAATCAATGGCAAAGGCTAAAGAATTACGCAAATAAAAAATCAATTAAAATAATTGGTGATCTTCCAATATATGTTGCGGAAGACAGTGCAGACGTTTGGGCTCATAGTCATTTGTTTCATTTAGATTCACAAAAAACACCAATAACTGTTGCCGGATGTCCACCGGATCTTTTTTCTTCAACGGGACAGCTATGGGGAAATCCAATTTATAATTGGGACAGTATGGCGAAAAACAATTATAACTGGTGGATAAAAAGAATTGATCATAGCTTTAAGCTCTTCAATTCGCTAAGAATTGATCATTTTAGAGGCTTTGAAGCTTACTGGGCTATACCGCACGGCGCCAAAGATGCGGTAGGCGGGGAGTGGATTAAGGGGCCTGGTCAGGCATTGTTTCATGCGATTAAAGAAGCTTTAGGCGAATTGGATATTATAGCAGAAGATTTAGGTTTTATGACAGATGGTGTAAGAGATTTAATAAAAGATTTAGGGTTTCCGGGCATGAAGGTATTGCAATTTGCCTTTGATAGTAGAGAAGAAAACGATTATATACCCCATAATTATGATAAAAATTCAATTGTTTATACCGGAACCCATGATAATGAAACTACTGCCGGTTGGCTTCAAAGTATTCCTTCAGAGGATTTTATGTATGCTGTTCATTATTTGAAGCTTAATTATGACGAGGGACTGGTTTGGGGGTTTATTAGAGGGGCATGGAGTTCAACAGCCAATTTAGCCATAGCACCTATGCAGGATTTTTTAGAACTTGATAATCATTCACGCATGAATACGCCTTCAACCCTTGGCTG
>JAFGVC010000163.1 GCA_016938195.1 Tissierellales bacterium
GCTTTTAGATATTATTGTTGTAGAATATGAAGGGATGCTATAAAATATAAATAATAAATGAAAATTGGAGATATTTCATGGAGAATAAAAAAAAGTTCATTATTATTGTAACGGCTTTTTTTCTGGTCATATTTGTTGGTGTAGTAGGCTTTGCCTCTCTCTTGAACGTTGGCTTTATTGATGCTTTATACATGACGGCCATTACGATTTCTACCGTAGGTTACGGAGAAGTGGGTGTTATGACCAATCAAGCTAAAATTTTCACAATTTTCATCATATTTTCAGGCTTAGGTGTCGCAGGATATGGATTCACTAGTATTGTGGCTTTATTTTTTGAAGGTGAGTTTAAACATGCATGGAGGAGAAGACGTATGGAGATGAAAATCAAGGAGCTTAAAGACCATTATATTGTATGTGGTGCCGGAGAGGTGGGGCATACTGTTATTGAACAGTTTCATGCCAATCAGTTTCCTTTTGTTGTCCTTGAAAAAAATCAAAAGAGAACTGAAGAGCTAAAAGAGATGGGAGTATTAGTCATTAACGATGATGCCACGGATGAAGAAGCACTTATCAAAGCCGGCATTCACCAAGCCAAGGGAATGGTATGCAGTCTTTCTAATGATGCGGATAATGTTTTTACCGTGCTAACGGCAAGGCAATTAAATTCAGAAATCTATATTATTGCTAAAGCTATTGAAAAAAACGCACATAATAAATTAAAGAAAGCAGGTGCTAATAATACAATTTCACCCAATGAGATAGGCGGCAGAAGAATAGCCGCCATGATTACTAGACCTTCAGTGATTTCATTTTTGGATATTATTACCCAAGCGGATGATGTTATTTTAGATCTTGAAGAGGTTATGATTTGTGACCAGTCGGACCTTATTGGCAAGTCTTTGAAGGAAGCTAGAATTCCTGAAAAAACAGGGTTGATTATTCTGGCGATTAAACGCAAAGGGAGAAAAAGATTAAGCTTCAATCCAAGCTCTGCTGAAGTTTTGAATGCAGGAGATACGATGATTGTCCTAGGAAAAGATGACCAAGTCGACGCTATCAAGAAAATAGCCTGTGACGGTAATAGAACATGTATGGTCTAAAAAGTTTTTTTGTGCAATTCGAGATAGACGGAGGTTGTAAACGTGCTTATTAAGTCAATTGAAACGGTCTTTATCATGATCTTCTTGATTTCTACTGGCTGGATGATGTCACATGCGGGTTGGCTTGATTCAGAGGCAAAGAGGTTTTTAAATAAAATCATTATTAATGTGTCTGTGCCTGCAGTCACTATTACAAATTTTTTTCAAACGTTTCCACGAGATATGCTTTCATCCGTTCCGAAATACTTCGGCATAAGTTCAATCTCGATTTTAGCCATGATGGCAATTAGTTGGGGTGTATCAAAATTATTAAGGATACCCAATAGAAAGTCGGGTATTTTTATTGCGTTGTCATCTCTCAATAATTGTCTTTTTTTTGGATTGCCGATTGCAGTCAGTCTATTTGGTGATGCCGGGATTCCTTATATTCTTTTCTACTATATAACGGATTCAGCCATTTTTTGGTCCGTTATGGTGCCCAAAATGATGCGGGATGGAGGATTTAAAACAAAAAATCTCTTTGCTATTTTAAAAAATGCTATTAATGTTCCTATGGCATCTATGGTGCTTTGCGCCATCCTTCTATCCTTTGATTTTTCACCCCCGAGTGTGATTCTACAGATTTCAAAATATCTTGGGAGTATGGCTACACCGTTAGCTGCTATTTTTGTAGGAAGAATCATGTATGAAATAAATCTGAAGGATTATCGATTTGATAGGGATGTATTGGCGGCAACCATGATGAGATTTTTAGTTGCACCGGCCATGATGTTTTTTGTGGCAAAGGGATTTGGACTTGAACCGCTTGTTATTAAAGTCCTTGTCATTATGGCGGCTATGCCGGCAAAGGTACAGACATCTCTTGTGGCTGAAATGTATGGTACAGACTCGAAATATGCTGCCTTTACGATATCATTTACCACGCTGTTAGGCTTGTTTTTTATTCCGATTTATATGCTTCTGCTGAATTTTTGGGTATAATTCGTGTTTAACATTATAATTCTTCAGTTATAAATTTTGCATTATTAAAAGCATGAAATAATATTATTGTTCTTTATTTAATTAAAGAGGAGGCTAGATATGGATACGAGTTTTCAAAATATTATGTTTGCTTTTGGATTGACATTGTTTGCAGGGTTATCGACAGGGATTGGTAGCGCCTTAGCTTTTTATACAAAGCAAACAAGTGAAAAATTCCTTGCAGGAGCTTTGGGATTTTCGGCAGGCGTTATGATTTACGTGTCAATGATTGAAATATTTGTTAAGGCAAGAGCATCTCTTGAGATTGTTTATGGGGCTTCAAAAGGATATTTTGTGACGACAGTTTCTTTTTTTGCGGGAATTGCCATCATAGCCATTATTGATAAATTGGTGCCTGAACATGAAAATCCTCATGAAGTGAGATGTGTTACTGACGCCTGTAGCGAAAAGAGAAAGAATAGCGAGCTTTATAGGATGGGAATGTTTTCTGCTATGGCCATTGCAATTCATAATTTTCCTGAAGGCCTGGCTACTTTCACGTCGGCTATTCAGAATCCACAGTTGGGAATCAGCATTGCTATTGCGATTGCGATTCATAATATTCCCGAGGGAATTGCGGTATCGGTCCCTATTTATTACGCAACAGGAGATAAAAAGAAGGCATTCAAGTATTCTTTTTTGTCTGGATTGTCCGAACCGGTAGGTGGCTTGCTAGGCTATTTTCTACTGGTTAATCTATTTAATGAAAGTATGTATGGCATCATATTTGCCGTTGTTGCAGGTATTATGGTTTACATCTCTCTTGACGAATTGTTGCCTACGGCAGAAAAATATGGAGAACACCACATAGCTATCTACGGACTTATCTCAGGCATGATTGTAATGGCAGCAAGTCTGCTCATGTTTAGTTGAAAGATTTCTTATTGAATAAAAATATTTTTCAAGGAGGACAGTATGAAACAAGATATTTTCGATATCATGGCTTCCAGATTGGATGATGAAAATAGCGAAGTGATTATTTTAGACCAGACGTCTTTACCCAACGAGGTACGATACAAACGCCATAAAACAAAAGAATCAGTTTGGGAAGCTATTAATCATTTGGAGGTAAGAGGAGCACCTGCAATAGGGATTGCAGCAGCATATGGACTCTACATTGCCATAAAAGGAAGCTGTGCAAAAAACTATGAAGAATTTTACAAGGAATTTTCTGAGGCAAAGGATTTTTTGTCCACCGCAAGGCCAACAGCAGTCAATCTTTTTTGGGCGCTAGATCGAATGGAGAAATGCCTGAAGGAAAACTGTGATAAGAGTTTGGAAGAAATTAAGAGACTATTAAGGAATGAAGCTGAAAAGATTAGGTTTGAAGATGAAGAGGTCTGTCGTCAAATAGGAGAAAATGCATTATCATTACTCAATCCAGGCATGGGACTTCTGACGCATTGTAATGCAGGGACTATTGCAACGGCTAAATACGGGACGGCATTAGCTCCCATATACATTGGCCATGAAAAAGGATATGCCTTCAAGGTTTTTGCTGATGAAACGAGACCCTTGCTTCAAGGCGCAAGATTGACAGCTTGGGAGCTTCAAGAGGCTGGTGTAGATGTGACGCTTATTTGCGACAATATGGCTTCTATTGTCATGAAAAACGGATGGATAGATGCTGTGCTGGTAGGGTGCGACAGAGTAGCTGCTAACGGTGATTCAGCCAACAAGATAGGCACGTCCGGCGTAGCCATCCTAGCAAAGGAATATGGTATTCCGTTTTATGTGCATGCGCCTTTATCTACCATTGATATGAAGACTCTCACAGGCAAGGATATTGAGATAGAGCTCAGAAGGGGAGAAGAAATATACGAATCTTGGTATTGTGAGCCAATGGCTCCAAAAGGAATCAAAACTTATAATCCCGCATTTGATGTTACAGACGCTCAATATATCACCGCTATTATAACGGAAAAGGGAATTGCTTATCCACCCTATGAAGATTCATTGAAAAAGATGTTTGAATAATAAAGAGTAGTCAAAAGCATAAGACACCCCATATAAACAATGAGAAAAGTTTGTATAGGAGGTACACAAGGATATGAATATTCATTTTGTAGGAAACAAGCACACTAATTTTTCTGAGAGAGAGGGGTATATTCCTAAAATCATTGTTAATCATATTTCTGAAGGCAGCCGAGATAGCTGTATCAGTTGGTTCACTAGTCCGGAAAACAAGGTTTCATCGGCCCACTTTTTAGTAGACCAAGCCGGAGAAATCTATCAATTTGTTAAGTTGGAAAAAATGGCGTGGGCAAATGGGTTATATATAAAAGAAAATCCCAATCTTTTCAGTATTTCAATAGAACACGAGGGAATATACCGATTAACAAAGGGAAAACTGACGGATCGTCAACTAGCTTCTTCCATAGCGCTTCATCGATATATAATTGCTGAGATCAAAGAAAAGTATGGATACCAAATCATTGTGAATCGAAAAAATATCCTGGGCCATTGCGATATAGACCCGGTCCGAAAGCCGTTTTGTCCGGGCGAAGATTTTCCTTATGAAGATATTATCAATGGATTGTTGACAGAAGAAGATACAAGTTTTCTAGACATTAAAAAACATTGGGCCAAAGAGGAAATTATTTATCTTCAAAAAAAAGGAGTCGTGGAAGGCAGAAAAGAACGATATTTTAGACCGGATGAATATATTACCAGAGCGGAAGCCGCTAAATTACTTTATGCTTATGATCAGTCGAATAAAGACAGTTGATAAGTCTTGTTGTCTTCTAAATTCGAAAGTGAGATTCCAGCCAGTCTCACTTTCTTTTTGAATTCTAGGGTACTGTATAAATTTTCGAGGGAGTCTTCAAAAATATTCTTGTTGTTCGTTCCGGCACTAAGGCTGTGACTTTTAGTAATTTGTTTGAAATCTTCATATTTGATTTTGATAGTGAGAGTTCTTGCTGTTTTTTCTTCTTTGACGAGTTTGAAATTTATTTCAAACAAAAAATTTAGCAAGGTTTCTTTTATGTATTGTCTGTCATCTATATCCTTCGCAAATGTTGTTTCCCGACTAATGGATTTTCTTTTGCCATCCGACTTCACCGGGCGTTGGTCAATTCCCCTTATTCTTTCATAAATTTCACGGGAACGGGCTTTGCCAAAAAAATAGGCAAAATATTCTTCGTTATATTGCAGTAAATCAGCTATCGTATAGATGCCAATGTTGTTGAGTTTTTTTGATGTTTTTTTACCAAGGCCATGAATCTTATCGATAGGCAATGGTTTTAGAATATCTGGCACATCTCTTTTCTTGATTTCAAATATACCATTTGGTTTATTCCAGTCAGAAGCTAATTTTGCCAAGAATTTATTGTAAGAAATGCCTATTGAGATGGTGATACCAATTTTTTCATAAACGGTATTTTTAATCCATATTGCGATATTATAGGATGGTTTTTTGACCTCTGTGATGTCGAGATAGGCTTCATCAATAGATACACGCTCAATTTGAGTAGTGATGGTTTCTAATATTGAAAAGACTTTCTTCGAAATCTCTATATACCGCTCCATGCGACCTTTCACAAAAACGCCTTTAGGGCAGAGCTTTTTAGCTTGCAAGACGCTCATGGCACTATGAACACCAAATTTTCTTGCTTCATAGCTACATGTTGAAACAACGCCCCTGTCGGAAGAGCCACCAACGATGACCGGTTTTCCTCTTAGAGTCGGATAATCAAGTTGTTCAACTGACGCGAAAAATGCATCTAAATCGACATGTAGGATTCTTTTGTTTTTCATAGCATTTCACCAGTAAAAGGCTGACATATTTTGTATGCACTTCTTAGTTATTGTATCATATTTTGAGTCAATAAAATAATCAATAAGAAAAAAACCAAAAAAAATCTAATAAATTGTTCGCAAACACTTGACAAAAAAAACAAAAAGTGATATATAAAAATTAGCACTCAAGTAAAGAGAGTGCTAATAAAAAATATAAAGGAGTTGTTGAACATGGCAAATTTAGTACCTTTTGGCAAGAATAAAGGATTAAGACCGAGAGGCTTTGAAGACTTTTATGATGTTCTTGATGATTTTTTCAATGATTCCTGGTTAACAGGAAGAAACCCATCCTATTATGGAAGTTTCAAGGTTGATGTGCAAGATCATGAGAATAAATATGTTGTAGAAGCAGAGCTTCCGGGAGTGGAGAAGGAAGAAATTGACATCAATATCAATGATGGCAGACTCAGTATTGCTATTAAAAGAGAAGAAAACAAAGAGGACAAAAGCAAAAATTATATTCATAAAGAAAGAAGATTTTGTTCGATGGAAAGAAATATCTATTTGGAAGATGCAAAATCAGAGGAAATTAAAGCTAAACTCGAAAATGGTGTCTTAGTGGTTGATGTTCCTAAAAAAGAAAAAGAAGATAGAACAAGGAAGATTGACATAGAGTAAAATTTATGATATAAAATGATTAGCACTCTTCTCATTAGAGTGCTAATCATTTTATTTAACTTGAAAGGAGAGAACACAGTGGTAAAAAAACAGTTTAAAGCAGAATCTAAGAGATTATTGGATATTATGATCAACTCCATTTACACGCACCGGGAGATTTTTTTGAGAGAGCTTATTTCAAATGCAAGTGATGCAATCGACAAGCTCTATTATAAGGCATTGACGGATGATGCCATAGAATTTAATAAAAATGATTTTTACATTAAAATCGATTTGGACAAGGATAACAGGTTGTTAAAAATTTCAGACAAAGGGATTGGGATGGACCAAGACGAGTTGGAGAGCAATTTGGGAATTATTGCAAAAAGCGGTTCTTTAGCTTTTAAAAAAGAAAATAATCTAAAGGATGGCTATGACATCATTGGTCAGTTCGGTGTAGGGTTTTATTCTGCTTTTATGGTTTCGGATAAGGTTACAGTGATTTCAAGACCTTACGGTGGGGACAAGGCGTTTAAATGGGAATCAAATGGTGCCTCAGGTTATTCGATAGAAGAGTGCGAAAAAGAAGGCGTTGGAACAGATATTATATTGAAGATAAAAGAGAATACTGAAGATGATCAGTATGATGATTATCTTGAGCAGTACAGAATTAAGTCACTCGTAAAAAAATATTCTGATTTTATCAGATATCCAATAAAAATGGACGAGAAAACAACTAAGCTAAAAGAAGGTACCGAGGACGAGTACGAGGATGTTTTCGAAGAGAAAACAATCAACAGCATGGTTCCTATTTGGAGAAAAAATAAAAACGAGTTAAAAGATGAGGACTACGAGAATTTTTATTCAGAAAAGCATTACGGATTTGATAAGCCGTTGAAACATCTACACATCAGTGTAGATGGTGTAATTAGGTATGATTCTATTCTATTTATTCCTGAAAACACTCCCTTTGATTATTATACGAAGGAATATGAGAAAGGATTGGAGCTTTATTCAAACGGCGTCTTAATCATGAATAAGTGTCAGGATTTATTACCTGATTATTTTAGCTTTGTAAAAGGAATGGTAGACTCAGAAGACTTATCTCTGAATATTTCTAGGGAATTGCTGCAACATGATAGACAGTTGAAATTCATTGCTAAAAATATTAAGACAAAAATTAAAACGGAGCTTCAAAATATGTTGAAGCATGAAAGAGATAAATATGAGACCTTCTATAAAGCATTTGGAAGACAAATCAAATATGGTATCTATGACAATTATGGGATGGATAAAGAAATATTGCAAGATTTACTGATGTTTTATTCGTCCACCGAGAAAAAAATGGTGACATTAGATGAATATGTTGAAAGGATGAAAGAGGATCAGAGTCATATTTATTATGCGTCCGGAGAATCTTATGACCGGATTGAAAAATTACCTCAAACAGAGCTTGTCACTGATAAAGGCTATGAAATACTATATTTTATTGATGACATTGACGAATTTGCTGTCCGTGTGCTGATGAATTATAAAGACAAGGAATTTAAATCGGTTTCTGCAGGTGACCTGGATTTAGAAACCGAGGCAGAAAAGAAAGAAAAAGAGACTGAATTGGACGAGAGCAAGGACATGTTTGAGCATATGAAAAACATCCTTGGAGAAAAGATAAAAGCTGTAAAAATTTCTAAAAGATTGAAGAATCATCCCGTTTGCTTAAGCAATGAAGGAGACGTTTCGATTGAAATGGAAAAGGTTCTTCAAGCCATGCCTAATGCTTCAGGTATCAAGGCCGAAAAAGTTTTGGAAATCAACAGCAATCATGAAATCTACCAATCACTAAAAGAAGCTTTTGAAAAAGATAAGGATAAATTTGATTTATATACAAAAATTTTGTACAATCAAGCGCTTTTAATTGAAGGATTATCTGTACAAGACCCGGTAGAATTCACAAACGATATTTGCAAAATAATGAAATAAATTCATAAGCCATTAAACTGAGCCGCCCTGAGGGCGGCTCATTTATTTTTTGAGGTCTAAATTGATTCTTCCATCTTTTACTTCAATGATTCGGTCTGTTTTTTCGGCAATTCTTTGATCATGTGTAATAATAATGAAAGTCGTCTTGTATTTTTCGTTGATATCTCTAAGAATAGCATACACATTTTCAGTGGTATCAGAATCCAAGTTACCTGTAGGCTCGTCGGCCAGAATGATTTTTGGCTTATTAATTAGTGCCCTCGCAATGGCAGTTCGTTGTTGCTGACCACCCGACATGTCAGTCGCTAAATTATGAGCAACCTTTGTTAATCCGGTGAGATTCAAGAGCTCATCCGCCCATTCGTCAATTTCTTTTGGCACCTTGTAATTATAGATTTTATAAGGCATAAGGACATTTTCCTTTGCCGTAAATTCCGGCAGCAAATAATGAAATTGAAATATGAAACCCATTGTTTGATTTCTAAGCTTTGCCAAATCAATTTTGCTGAGCGTATCGGTACGTTCATTATCGATATAAACTTCTCCTGTTGTTGGCTTATCTAGCGTTCCAATAATATTGAGCAACGTACTTTTTCCACTCCCGGATTCACCGATGATTGAATTAAAACTACTTGGCTCGAAGGAGAGATTGATGTCAAAAAGGACCTGAGTTTTAATTTTTTCGCCATATACTTTTGTGATTTGCTTAAGTTCAATTATGTTAGCCATTCTTAATCACCTCTATTGGATTAAGCTTTGAAGAGATTCTTGCAGGAATTAAAGAAGCTACCATTGCTGACAGAATTGCAAACATTCCAGACAGCCCTATGAAGCTATAATTGATATAAATTGGAACGACGGGCGTACCGTCAGGGTTGACCGCAAACTTTGTAAACGAATACAACAAACCAAACCCTAATGATATTCCAAGAACTGCGCCAAGAAGACCGAGCATGAGTCCTTGGAAAACAAATATGAGGCTTGCGTCTCTATCTTGTATTCCCATTGCCTTCAATATGCCTAGCTGCTTTGATCTCTGAACGACTGAAATAGCCAGAACACTTGATATACCTAAAAGCACAGCTACCAATACAAAAACTTGAATCATATAGCTGGACACACTTTGTCCATTTAAGCCACTTAAAAGCTGCTGGTTTTGATCCTTCCAGTTATCGACCTTGACATCTTTAATAGAAAGCGTATGAGCTAATTCCTTTGAAATGACATCGGCACTAAAAACCTCTTTAACTTGCATTTCAACGCCTGTGACCTTGTCATCCAACGAAAGGATATCTTGCGCCGTTTCAAGATTCGTGACTATCCAAGATTCATTGATTGAAGAAATTTTAAGATCAAACAATCCGGTAACTTTTGCTCTAATTTCACCTCCTGATGGGGGCAATAGAATTATCTTGTCATTAATTTGTGTATTTGATTTTACAGCCAGATCACGTCCTATCATGACCTCGTCTTTTTTTAATGGGAGACTGCCTTCATAAAGTCCTTCACTAAATCCGTAAATTTGATCTGCATCTTCCAAAACAAATCCTCTTATTAATACAGGATCAATGTCTTTTTCGTAGTCAATACTAGCCGGACCATCTGCGGCTGCAGAAACATTAATGATTTCAGGGCTACTTATTTTTGCCTCATAGAGTGCTCTTTGCCAGTCAGTTATGGTCTTATCAGTGTTTGTGGGACTAATTGTAATTTGTGGAGAACTTCCTATGGTTGTGTTGATTAGGTTGATTTGAAGACCTTGAATGAGCGAGCCAATAAAAAGTTGGACGGCTACCCCTACCGATATTCCCAAAATAATCAGTAGAGTTTGCCCTTTTCCGGATTTCAAAAATCGCAAGGCAATATCAAATGATAATCTCACTTTGTCTCCCCCCTTCTCAGATTGACAATATCCTGAAAATGATGCAAATAGATATCAACTCCAATGTCTTCCAACGAGTCTGTATTATTTTTAAATGCATGACCACCCGCGATAATTTTAAGCTTGTCTTTGTAATGATATTTGACCTGGTGAATCATTTTTTGCGCCTCGAAAAGTAGGTAGTAGTCTGTGACGCTAATTGCCAAGTATTTTGCATGGGTTTTGGATAGCGCAGTGCATATTTGATTTCGGGGCGTATTGCTGCCGATATAAACAGAATGATATCCGTTTAGAATAAAGAAATCGGACATCATTCGCAATCCGATATCATGGAATTCTTTTTCAGGACAAGCTAATACGACTGAGATTCCAAGAGGGGCAATTGATTTTTTTATCTTAATGACGTAAGGATATACGGATTCTATGACCGTCCGAATGATAGCCGTTTTGACGTGCTCTTGCCAGATGCAGTCGTGATCTTCACTGACGCAATCGTCAATGGTATAGAGTGCAGGTCCAAGTATTTCCTCATATAGTGTAGGAATTGATATAATATCATTATTCAAAGCTTCAATTGTGAGTTCAACACATTGATCTTTATCATGGCGATTGAATGATAACATAAAATGTTCTTTAAAACGTTCCATAGTTGGACTCCTTAATTGTTTTCAATAACTGATGAGCCATCATTTACTGAAATTGGAGGATTTACAATGACAACATCATTTTCCTCTAAACCTGAAAGAATTTCAGTGTAATAACCATCGGATACACCTAGGCTGACCCACGTTTTTTTTGCGATTGAGTTTTCTAAGGTAAAAAGAAAAGGCTTGTTTTCTATATCAGTTTTGATGACTTCATTTTTGACCAATAAAGCTTGATCCAACTTGGCTACTTGTATGATGGCATCACTATCAAAGCCAGAGGCTAAAGAATTATTAGGATTTGTAATTTTAATTTTAATGGTAACTTTAGGAGTTCGACTTCCACTTTGAATATCTACTTCGGCAATTTTTCCAACCTGAGTGACTTTTCCTTCGAAAGAGGATGATATTCCTTTGACTTTGATTTCTGCGAGCTGTCCTTCTTGTATCAAAACAGCTTCTTCTTGGGCTGCCTTTGCCTCGAATTCATAAGAGGAAGTATCATAAATCGTTATCCTGCTTTCCGATGTCGTTGTACGCAACTCTACTAGAGGAAAATCAGAAAGAATACCTGAAACGGTAGCTACGATTTTTCGGTCCTCTATTTGATCCTTTAATAGATTGATATCTAATTGCAAAGCGTCAATTTGTCTTTTTAAATTATCAATTTTCAATTGACTATTATCAATAAAATCATCATATTGGGTAAGCGCATCTTGGTAATTTAGCTCTGAAATAGCGAGATAGCTTTCTAAGTCTTTATTAAGAAGGACTTGCTTGTCATAATCCGCTTGACTGATGATATTTTCTGTATATAAGTTGTATGCTTTTTCAAGATCGGATACGGATTGTACAAAATCTCTTTTTGCTCTTAAGTAATCTTCATTTCCACGAGAAATAGCATTTAATAAAACATCATTTTGTGGTCCAGATTTATAATTTTTTGCAAGCGTTAAATCAGCATTGAATTGTTCAATTGATAGTATAGATTTTTGTAGTGCAATTTGCAATTCATCAGAGTCAAGCTCTGCCAATACATCACCTGACTGTACAATATCATTTTCAGAAACATAAGTTTTGAGTACTTTGATACCTGAAGGCACAAGAATTTGGTCATAATCAGAAGCAATAATGCCGGATAGAGATATTGTCTTTTGAATGCTTCCAGTAAAAGCAGACATCGTATTGACTGGTATTGAAGAATTATCTTTGTTAAAAAAAGAAAAATACGATATAATGAGTAAAATAAGAATTATAAGAATAATAATTAATTGTTTTTTGTGCTTTATCATAAATGCAGCCCCTTTCAAAATAATATGCTTATATTATACACGAAATGAATAGTTTTTTGTTATTATTTTTAAAAAAATGTTATGAGTACAAAAATAAAATCAATTAAAGGAATGAAATAGATGGATAAAACGATTAAAAGAACGTTAGCATGGACAGGGATAGCCTTTTTGCTTTTATTAGCTTTGATAGTTATTAACCAGTTGACTCAGATTTCTATGACAGCCAACACAATTCATCCGACCTTTGGGAAAATAGTGACGATAGCCTTAACCATTATATTTTCGGTTGTTTTTCTAGTCCCAATTGCGGGTTTTTTGCAGCTGAAAAAACCGCTGGAATTGCCTGAAGCTGAAGATGAGAAGGCTTATGAAGCTTATTTGCTGATATTGAAAAAACGGTTTTCGAAAAACAAATATCTGAAGGAAGTCGGCTTTGAATTTGATAACGATAAAGAATTAACTATTCAAATAGAAGAAGCATTATCTGTTTTGAACAAGGAAACAGTCCAGATTATCAATGAGGCTTCTTCTACTGTTTTTATCACAACGGCTATTTCTCAAAATGGTGTGTTGGATGGTTTTTTTGTTCTGTCGAATCTTTCCAGAATGGTTTGGAAAATTAGTCACATTTACAATCAGAGGCCTAATATTCGTGAGGTCTTTTATCTCTATGCTAATGTAGCTGCCACTGTTTTAATGGCACGCGAAATTGAAGATCTTGCCATTTTGGACGAGCAGCTTGAGCCGGTAATTAATTCTCTGATTGGCGGCACGTTGAGTGCGTTTGTTCCTGGAGCGACGGCAATTACAAATTTAGTCGTTAATTCCGTATTGGAAGGATCAGCAAATGCTTTTTTGACACTGAGAGTGGGAGCGATGGCAAGAAAATATTCGGCCGCAACAGTTAAGGTAGATAAACGAATTATCAGACGCTCAGCAACGTTGGAAGCTTGTGGCTTGTTAAGAGTTATCGTTCAGCAAAATTCGGTTTCTGTGGTTAAGGCTTTTGCATCGGCGTCAAAAAAAGCTACACTTGATCGAACCGTAGATAAAATTATTGAAGGAGCTAATCGAACTGGAAGCTTTGTCAAGGATATATTTAAGAAGAAAGATGAATAAGTAAAAAAGATAATAAATAATGAAAAATTATTTAGAAAAATAAAAAAATGAATTAAGGAGATTTATATGGCAATTTTAGTGACCGGGGGTGCCGGGTATATTGGAAGTCACACTTGCATTGAGCTTTTGGGAAATGGTTGGGACGTTATAGTTGTGGATGATTTGAGCAATAGCAAAATAGAAGTCATCAACAGAATTAATGAAATTACCAACAAAACATTTAAATTCTATGAAAAAAACATTTTAGACAAAAGAGGTATGGAATTAATTTTTAAAGAGAACACAATAGATGCAGTTATTCATTTTGCAGGATACAAGGCGGTGGGAGAATCAGTGGCAAAGCCGCTGAAGTATTATAGCAACAATATTACGGGCACCTTGGCTTTGTGTGAAGTGATGGAAAAATATCAGGTTAAAAAAATGGTATTTAGCTCTTCTGCAACGGTCTACGGGTTGAAAAACGAAGCTCCTTTTAGCGAAAACATGCCTTTGAGCACTACCAATCCCTATGGAAGTACAAAAATGATGATAGAAATGATTTTGAATGATTTGTTTATTTCGGATGAGGAATGGTCTATTTCCTTATTGAGATATTTCAATCCTATAGGTGCTCACGAAAGTGGCCTCATTGGTGAAGATCCTAATGGCATACCTAATAATCTTATGCCTTATATTACACAGGTTGCCATAGGCAAGAGAGAAAAGCTCAGCATTTTTGGCAATGACTATGATACCCATGATGGGACAGGTGTTCGAGATTATATTCACGTGATGGATTTAGCTAAAGGACATTTGAGAGCCCTTGAGAAAATTCTTCAGACAAAAGGCATTGAAGCATTCAATTTAGGAACAGGTGTAGGTTATAGTGTTTTGGATGTTGTCAATAATTTTGAGAAGGCAAATGATATAAAAATACCTTATAGTATAGTTGCCAGACGTCCCGGCGATATTGCTAAATGCTATTCTGATCCTCGAAAGGCATTGGAAGTGCTAGGGTGGAAAGCGGAGAAAACGATTGAAGATATGTGTCGCGATTCTTGGAGATGGCAGAAAAAGAACCCTCAGGGATTTGAGGATTAATTGTTTTTTATAAGCAATCTAATGAATAAGGATAGAATCAATGTTCCTAAAACAGCGGCAAAGATGAAAGATAACTCAAGACCGAATAAATCACCTATTTTTCCGAAAATCGGAAAAAAAACTATCATAAAGAAACTGAAGGACATTGCATCAAAAGACAATATGGTCGCACGTTGTTCAGAGGGAATCAAGGAGTTTAGATAACTGTTGATGGTTACGTACATAAAGCCTTCTATACCACTTAAAATCACAAATACAAATTCTACCACAGTTGTAAACGTCATTCCCCAGAAGCAAGCGATGGAAAGAACAGAAAAAACAATGAGTATTTTTTCAATTTTATATTTCTGCTCGATTTTGTAGGCATTGGATGCGGTAAAGGCGGCCAGTAATGATCCTAAGGCTAAAATAAGGCCAATTTGAAATTCACTGTTCCCTAAGCTCTTTTGAAGGTTTTGAAGATAAAAGAATTCAGTGGTGAAAAGGGTTTGAAAGAAACTCATGAAAATAATTATGAATGCTATACTTCGTTCATTCTTTACAGTTGAAAAGCTAGCTTTTAATTGAATTATAAAGGCTGAAACGGGTGCGACTCCTTTGATAGGTCTTGTAACATTTGGTTCTGTAAAGCCTAAGCTCTGAATAAAAGTAATGACGGCAAAAATCAAGGCTATCTTATAAACAAGACTATAATCAATGGTTGCGAGGTATCCACCTAGTAAAAGAGAAATTGTGCTTGTAAGTTGAAAATAGATTTCGTAACGTCCCTTGTAGCGAGTATATTCATTTTCTTCTCCAATCTGTTTTAAACTATCGTAGATGAGAGCATCTCCTGCGCCAGACTCTAGATTGTAGCTCAATGCTGAAAAAACAAAACTGATTGCAAAAAAGAAGATATGATTAGAAATAATAATCAACAGCGTGCTAATGATTGAGAGCGCTCGTCCTGAATATCTTGAAACCTTTCTCCCATATATGTCAGCGATTATACCGGTAGGGATCTCCATTAAGAATGATGTGGCATGAAAGATTGATTCCAGCAAACCGATTTCAAAAAGTGAAAGACCTTTATATGCTAGATAAAGCATCCAAATACCATGAGTTAAATTGAAACTAGATAAGCAAGTATAGGTTATGTTTTTAATTAAATTCTTTTTAATTTTTTCGATATTATTCATAGGAAGCAACCTTTTTATGATCTTGATAATATTACTTAAATCATCATAGCAAAATTAATAATCATAGTCAAAATATATAGTCAGAGAATGACATTATATATATCATTACTAATAAGAATAACAGGAGGTTTTTATGGAAATCACAAGAGAACGTGCACTTGAGTTATTTAATGAATATGTTACTTCTGAGAGCTTGATCAAGCATTGCTTGGCAGTTGAAGGAGCTATGAGAGGATGTGCGGAAAAATTCAATGAAGATGTTGAGGTATGGGGAGTCTGCGGATTACTGCATGACATTGATTTTCAGCGTTGGCCTGAGGAACACTTAAAGATGGCACCGAGTATATTGAAGGATGCAGGGTATCCCGATGATTTCATCAATGCTGTTTTAGGACATGGCGATTTCACTCTAGTACCGAGAGAGACAAATATGGCAAAGTGTCTCTATGCTGTAGACCAGCTTGCTTCTTTTATCATTGCGGTAGCCTTGATGAGACCGGATAAATTGCATGGTATGACTGCGAAATCAGTCAAGAAAAAAATGAAAGATAAAGCTTTTGCCCGAGCTGTGGATAGAACAGAGCTGCAAAAGGGAGCCGATGAACTACAAATGGATATGGGAGATTTGATTACTCTTGTCATCGAAGCGTTGCAGAAAAGAGAAAACGAATTAAATGAAATGGAAAAATCATTCATGTAGCTTAAAGGCCTTTGACAGGCCTTTTTTTTTCAATATGTTTTACAAACGCTACCATAATAGATATAATATGATTGAAAGAGTACCCAATACTTAAATAGAGAGGTTTCTGGATGGAACATAAAAACAATAAGTATTACATTAATTACATTCCGGCATTTATTATTTTTGTCATCATATTCAAATTTATTTATCAAGATAATGGTCTCAGCAAGCTTTTCAGTATTTTCATTCCAATTTTAGCAGCTGTTTTTTTATCAATGATTCTTAATCCATTGATGAAAATATTTCAAAAAATATTTAGAATTAGATTGATTGCCATTTTTATATCCTACGCTATTTTTATTAGCTTTATTACAATGGTAGCTTTTATCATCACTCCTCAAATCGGAAGAAGTGTATCAGGTCTTATTAAGGATGCTCCTGAAATTATTAAAGGAGTAGACAATTTGTTTCGGCATCCACCGGAGTTTTTTAGTTTTTTAGATACAGCAGAGGTCTATGCTTTTTATCAGAGTAATTTACCTTCAGCTATTCAGAGAATTACAGTGTTTATAAATGGTTTATTAAATAAAACGCTTTCGGGTGTGATTGATTTTGCTTCGGCGCTAATGAATTTTTTTGTGGCCATTATTATTTCGATTTATATTCTTTGGGATAAAGAACATTTCGAAAATCTTTATCATCGTGTTGTTTATTCTTTTTTTGAAAAAGATACCTCCAAGCAGATTTTAAAGCTACTTCGAGATCTTAATGATAGCGTCATCAGATTTATTTTTGGAAAAATGTTTGATTCAAGCATCATTGCAGTCATTTCTTATATCGGCATAAGATATCTCATAAAGGCGGACTATCCTCTGATTTTTGCGTTAATCATTGGTATTTTCAATATGATTCCGTATTTTGGCCCATTTATAGGAGGGATACCTGTTGTATTAATCACGTTATTGATTGACCCGACAAAAGGACTGTGGATGACCTTGTTTATTATTGTTTTGCAGCAATTTGATGGTCTTTTATTAGGACCTAAAATTTTGGGAATACAATTAAACCTAAAGCCAATCTGGATTATCGCTGTTATAATTATCGGAGGGGGACTATTTGGCTTATGGGGAATGTTTTTTGCGACGCCCGTTGCCGCACTATTAAAAACAATTATCAATAATTATATGGAATTCAAATTAAATAACCAGGAATTAGATTTGCCACATAGTCAAAAAAAGTAAATAATTGGCACGAAAATTGATGTGGACAAATAATGAGATATATGAAGAAAATGTGGACAACAATGTGGACAACTCAAAAAAAGAACTCATTTCTGTGGACAAACTATAAATTTTGTTGCAAAGCAAGGCATAATAATGTGGATAACTTTTGAAATTAGGATTGAAAGGCTGTTGAAAATTAATGGATGAAAAGATAAGATACCGAACTTTAGATAAGGAACTTAAAAAAAGATTCGGACATAAGGTAATCAAACTTTCTGTCAATGGTGGATTTACATGTCCTAATAGAGATGGTTCAATTAGTGACAGGGGATGTATCTTTTGTTCTGAAGAAGGCAATGGTGAATTTGCAGGAAGTCCTCAAAAATCAATTACTGAACAAATTAGTAGTCAGATAGTTTTTTTAAGCAAAAAATGGAAAGCTGACCGATATATTGTTTATTTCGGCGCATTTACTAATACCTACGCTCCTGTTCATATTCTAAGAAAAAAGTTTTATGAAGCCTTGGAATATCCTGGTGTTGTTGGACTTGCAATAGCAACAAGAGCGGATTGTATCGATGAGGATATTTTGGAACTGCTTGATGAAATTAATCGAAAATATTATTTGTGGGTTGAAATTGGCTTGCAAACGATACATTCTAAATCATCAGATTTTATAAGAAGAGGATATGACCTTCAAACCTTTGAAAATTCTTTTTTCCTTTTAAAACGATTAGGCATTCAGACCGTTATCCATCTCATTATCGGATTGCCGGCAGAAAATCATCAGGATATCCAAAAAACGATTGAATATGTTTCGTATATTATGCCTTGGGGAGTTAAAATTCATCTTCTACATGTTGTAAAAGGCACAGATTTGGAGCATTATTATAACACGACGGGATTTGAATTGATGGAGAGGACTGAATACGTTAATACGGTCTGTGATTGCATTGAAAAGCTTGATGACAGAATAATTGTTCATAGAATAACCGGTGACGGAAAGAAAAGTAATCTTATAGGACCTCTCTGGAGTCTTGAAAAATTAAAGGTAATTTCTGAAATCAGGAATGAGCTAATAAGAAGAGACAGCTTCCAAGGATGTAGAATAAAATAATTGGATGGGATAAGATGAGTCTAAATAATATGCAAAGAGATCTAGAATTGACGCGTTGTGGACAACTAGATATCAATCTTTTTATTTCTAAATATAAACCATTTATCTATTCAATCATTAATCAGTATAAAGGGTCATACGTAAGTGACGGCGATGAACTCTCTACAATAGGGATGATGGCGTTTAAAGAAGCTTACGATAATTACGATGAATTGAAAGGTAATTTTTACAATTATTCTAAAATGGTCATTCGTTCAAGGTTAATTGATTATTTTAGAAAAGAAAACAAATATCAGATGTATGAGAAGAATTTTATCGACAATGAAGAAAGTCATGAGTATAAGTCGGATATCATAGAAAGTAAGGAAGCGGTGGATCAGTACAATATCGAACAGGAAAATTTCTATAGAAGAGAAGAAATTAAGCTTTTAATAGAAGAACTTAAAAATTTTGATATTACACTTTCTGATTTGGAAAAAATATGCCCTAAAAAACAAGATCTTATCGACAGATATCGAAAAAGCGCAGATTTTGTGGTTGAGAATAAAACTTTGCTGAAAGGATTCCTTGAAAATCAGAGACTTCCTGCTTCGGAAATAACGGAGAATGTATTTATCACAAAAAAGCAATTAGATCGTGGACGAAAGTATGTAATGGCTTTAATTATCATAAAAAAGGGCGACTATGAGCTTCTTGCAGATTATATTAAGTAATCATGTTAACATACCCGAAAATCCAAGATTTTTTTTCGTATAATCTATTAAAATAGAAATAGTGCTGTTGAAGGAAGAGGTGTTATAAAATGAAGGGCATATTACTTGAAAAAAATAAATATCACGGGTTGTTCATCACAAAAGACGGAGCATTTGTAAAAGGACGTCATCAAAACAGAGAGGTAGGAGAAGAGTTTGATATTCAAAAGGTTCATTATCAATATCTGAAGTTAGCTTCTGTTGCCGCGTTGATCATTATGATGCTAGTGGTAGGCATTCCTTATAGAGCATTCGCTGAACCCTATGGTTATGCATCCGTCGATATTAATCCTTCAGTGGAATTTGGGTTTAATGAATCAATGAAAATCATAAAAGTCACGCCTTTAAATCAGGAAGGGGAAGAATTACTTTCTCTTATCAATCCTAAATTAAAAGGGATGAAGTTAGATGAAGGCATTAATCAAATCATTAATTATGCACGCCAAATGGATTATGATACAGAGGATGTCGTACTGACTTTTACAAGAACAAATAATGAAGCCAATCAATCAGTTGATCAAGAAATCGAAAATATGTTTTTAGGAATCAAAGGAGATCGTGAGCATATAACCGTTCTTGATGTGGATAAGGAAGTATATAAGGCTTATAAGCAAAAACCTCAACCACCGGCTTATAATGTCATTAAGTCAAAGCTGATAGAGATGAAAGTCGATGAATCGGCGTATGAAGACATTGAGAAAGTAAGCGAGCTAGCCCATATTATGGTTCAGGCAAAAAAAGCTGAAAAAGATGCCGATAAGGAAATAAAGCAACAAGAAAAAGAAGAGAATCAAAATAAAAACAAAGGTCAAGAAACTCAAAATCAGGAACAAGAGAAAGAAACGAATGACTCGGGTGAAGAAAATGGCAATCAAAATGACCCAAACGAGCTTACGCCACAAAATGGCAGTGAGGGTGATAATGGACAGGAAGAACAAGGAGACGGTGACGCAGGAAGCGAGAATCAAGGAGGTAGCAACGGAGGAAGTGACGGTAGCCAGTCCGGATCAGGGGGTCGTCATTAGAATTAATGAATGAGGTATTGAAAAAATAGAATGGGTGTGCTATGATAGTAAAGTCGGGAATGAGGTACTCCCATAGCTTTGCTAAAACCGCCTTTATAGGCTGATGACTTCTGGGATTTTTGTCGCAGATGCATCAGCTTTTTTATGTAAAAAAACGCATGTCAACCGGAGGTAATAATGTTATTGAGTCTTGCAATGATTTTGATTATGGGATTTGGGCTGAGTGGAATTTTTCAAAGGTTCAGATTGCCAGGCATTTTAGCCATGATTATTACCGGCGTAATACTGGGACCATATGCATTTAATATGATTGATCAAGAGATTTTGAATATATCGGCTGATTTAAGAGAAATGGCATTAATCGTTATCCTTCTAAGAGCGGGATTGTCACTTGACCTAGAGGCATTAAAAAAAGTTGGCAGACCGGCCCTTCTTTTGTGTTTCATACCGGCTAGCATGGAGCTTATAGGTGTGGTGTTATTTGCACCCTTAATATTTGGAATCACGCCTATCGAGGCTGCCATCATGGGTGCAGTCTTAGCAGCGGTATCTCCTGCGGTGGTTGTGCCAAGAATGATTTATTTGATTGAGACGGGTTATGGAAAAGACAAGGGTATACCACATATGATTATGGCGGGCGCTTCGGTAGATGATATTTATGTGATTGTTTTGTTCACATCTTTTTTAGGGATGTATCAAGGAAATGGGTTTAGTCCATCCGGACTAATATTGGTACCTTTCACTATTTTGTCAGGTCTAATATTAGGAATATTGATGGGGATGATAGTCGTTAAAATATTCAAGATGATTCATATGCGCGACACCATCAAGGTCATGATTATACTGAGTGTTTCTTTTTTGTTAATTTCTTTCGAAGCATTCATTCAACCTTATTTTCCGATCTCCGGACTTTTGGCTGTGATGGCGATGGGTGGAGCTATTCTTAAAAACTACAACTTACTTGCAAAAAGATTGATGGGAAAATTCTCTAAAATTTGGGTAGGGGCTGAAATCATGCTGTTTGTATTGGTTGGAGCCGCAGTTGACATCAGTACTGTTTCAGGGACAGGCTTGATGGTGGTCTTATTAATCATGATTGCCATTCTTTTTAGAATGGTAGGTGTTAATATTAGTTTAATAAAAACACCCTTAAACAAAAAAGAGCGCACTTTTTGTGCGCTTGCTTATATGCCTAAAGCAACTGTTCAGGCTGCTATTGGGGCTATTCCATTGTCTATGGGTATTCCTTCAGGGCACTTGATATTGACGGTGGCTGTGCTGGCCATTATGATTACTGCACCGATAGGTGCCATAGGTGTGGATAATACTTACCGAAGGTGGTTGACTAGGGCCTCATGATTGATTTTACAGCACCATTAAATTGAGACCGACTTCATTGTCAAAATAACGATTGATTTTTCCGTCAATAATATCGATAAATAGCTCGGCCGTAGAACTTACAATGGCTTTTGATAAATGTCCCCCATAAGTGTAATGCCTATTATCACCGATTGACATATGAAGGTGAACGTATGCTTGATCATCTTTAGTTGAAAGATTACCGCTCAGAGAGATGATTTCAAAATCACCGCGGAATTCTTTTGTAGAATATACTTTGTCATAAGTGTTGTATAGACCGATTTCCACCAGATTGACAGCACCAATGCCACTTATTTTGCCGAGTGTTATATTTTCCTTCTGAGCAACCGAAAGGATGCAGGCTATTAGTTCCTCGTCTTTATCTATTCTAATAATGACAGATTGATTAATTTTCCTGTAAATCATCTTGCACCTCCTATATGAATTCTCTCAGTTACATTATAGCATATTTTCATAAACCCTAGGAGATTTGGACTGCAAAAAAGATTAGGTTGTATGGGATAAAACAATTAAGCTATAATCATAATATGTGATAGATTATTTGGAGGAATATCAAGTGAAAGACAAAATAGGTTTTATTGTGCCGTCGCAGGAAGTAAAAGAAAGAATTAATTTGTTACTTGAAAAGGAAAGTATAGGGATTCATGTTTTATTAAGTGTATTTGATGAAAATAATATGATGGGACAAGCTAATGACTTGATTCAAAAAGGTGCGTGTGCTATCGTAGCAAGAGGGGGTATTTACCACACCATATATAACCAACTCAATGTACCAGTAATCAATCTCAATATCACCACGGAGGATATACTTGAGGCACTCAGTAAGGCAAAAAATATATCTTCAACTGTTTATTTGGTACTAGAAGAAACGGTGCATTTTGAATATATAGAGTGGCAGGATCTATTAAAAATTAAAATAGAGCGAATTAACTTTAGAAATATTGATGAAATTGAACCAGCGATTGCTAGAATATCAAAAGAACATGAAAAACCAGTTGTTGTAGGTGGAATTGTTACTACAAGAATTGCAAAAAAGTATAATTATAGCGCTGTGTTTATTGACAATAACGAAAACAATATTTTGAACAGCCTGATTCAAGTTGAGAAGTTTTTGATGGATATCAGAAGAGATTCAGAAAAAGCTATTAGGCTTGAATCAATTCTCAATAATATTGACGACGCTGTGATTGTATTGTCTAAAGAGGGTTTTATTGAGCATTTTAACAACAGGGCAGAAATATTGCTAGCTGTTGAGAGGCAAACTGTATTGAATAAAGATATTGAAGATGTTATTGAAACATTGGCTTTTGTCAAAACCTGCGGGAAAGTCAGCAATGTAATCAAAGAAATCAATAAGCACATAATTGCTGTTAATGCAACAGCCATAGAACATGAAGATAGCAACATAGGTATTATATGCACAATACAGGATATAACACAGATACAAAAGCTCGAAAAAAAGCTAAGGTTTGAGTTGAATAAAAAAGGACTCAATGCTAAATATGTTTTTGAAGATATTATGATATATGACGAAACCATGAAGCTTCTCGTAGAAAAAGCAAAACAAATTGCGATGTTCGACAACACAGTTATGATTTATGGAGAAAGTGGTACAGGTAAGGAGCTTTTTTCGCAGAGTATTCACAATCACAGCAAAAGAAAAAACGAGCCATTTGTTGCAGTAAATTGTGCGGCCTTGTCCGAAAACTTGTTAGAAAGTGAACTTTTTGGTTACGAAGAAGGTGCTTTTACCGGGGCCCGAAAGGGAGGCAAGCCTGGTCTTTTTGAACTTTCTCATGGGGGGACAATATTTCTTGATGAAATAAACAGTATTTCGATGAATATGCAGTCTAAGCTTTTGAGAGTGCTAGAAGAAAAAGAAGTAATGAGGATAGGGGCTGACTACATTATTCCTTTGGACACACGAATTATTGCAGCAACGAATGAAAGTTTATTAAAGCAGGTTGTGGATAATGAGTTCAGAAGAGATTTATTTTTCAGACTCAATGTACTTGAATTAAAAATTCCGCCTTTAAGAGAGAGAAAAAAAGAGATTATTCCACTTTTTAGACATTTCATATCAAAATATAACCGTCGAATTGACACAAAAATTGTGATTGAGGAAAAGTTAAAGGAGAAGCTTCTCGCTTATCATTGGCTAGGCAATATCAGAGAATTAAGAAATGTCGCTGAAAGGTTTTGCGCGACGGATTCTTCAGAAGGATACGATGCATTGTTCAGCTTTGATAATGATATTTTGCCAACTCAGACTAAAACTGGAGTGATTGATATTAATATAGACCAAATTAATAAAATGGTAGAGGAACTAATAATTGAGTCACTCAAGGGAAAAGGGATGTCTAAAACGGACATTGCTAAATCTATGGGAATTAGCCGAACGGCACTTTACAAGAAAATAAAAAGCTTCGAAGAGAATAATGTGTAGAATGGTTTACATGTGTTTACACTGTTTGGTTTTATTTTAATAAAAACATGATATAAAATCCCTGTTTTTGAACAAAAGCAAGGGTTTTTTTGTTGGCATGAAATTTGCTATGTTATTTCTTAGGAACGCAGAAAGGAGAAAACTATCATATGAGAAAAGCTTTAGAAGGGATAAGAGTATTAGATTTTACACAATTTTTGGCAGGGCCATATTGTGGTATGATGTTAGCAGATATGGGTGCTGAGGTTATTAAAATTGAAAATCCTAAGATAGGAGATTTTACTCGGACAGTTAGACCTCAAGTGAATGGTCAAAGCATGTATTTTAATAATGTGAATCGAAACAAAAAAAGTATGACCATCGACCTTAAATCGAAAGAAGGTAAAGAAATATTTGCTAAAATGATAGAAACGGCAGACGTTCTTTTGGAAAATAACAGACCCGGAGTGATGGATCGTTTGGGATTTGGATACGAACAGATTAATCAATTAAATGAACGTATTATTTTTGCGTCTATATCAGGATTTGGGCAATATGGTCCTTATAGAGAAAGACCTGGTTATGACATTATTGCACAGGCTATGGGTGGTGCTATGAGCGTCACTGGTTGGGAAAACGGTCCTTCAACACGCGCTGGGGTAGCTTTAGGGGATATATTGGGTGGACTTAATGCTGCGTTGGGTATAATGGCAGCATTGAGATACAGGGAATTATCGGGTAAAGGTCAGCAAATAGATGTTTCACTCGTAGATAGTATTGTATCAAGTTTGGAGACTATCTCTACACAATATATCTATGAAGGAAAGATTCCGAGCAAAACGGGAAACAGGTATATGGCTGCATATCCTTATGATTCATTTGATGCAATGGATGGAGAATATGTCATAGCGTGCGGAACCGATGTTCATTTTGTAAATCTTGCTAATGCAATGGGAAAAAGAGAGCTTACAGAAATGGAAGAATACAGGGATATTCCTAATCGAAAAGAAAATTGGAAAGCTCTGAAAGCTATCATCAATGACTGGGGCAAAGATAAAAAGGTGGAAGAGATAGTTGACCTAATAACAGAAGCAGGGGTACCTGTTTCGGCTATTTTAAATATGAAGCAGGTAATTGAAAATGAACATATTGCAGTTGCAAGAGAAATGTTTGTCGATATTGAAAATCCTGTTGCCGGTAAAATCAAAGTAACTGGTAATCCCATTAAAATGTCGGCTACACCAACAAGTATCGATAAAAGTGCTCCGCTTCTTGGGGAAAATAATGTGGAACTCTTGTCTGAATTAGGAATCAATCTGGAAATGATAGACATTCTTAAAGAAAAAAAGATAATCTAGGAGGCTGTGCAATGTTGTTCCCGGAAAAAATATTAATTAATGAGGTTTGTCCGAGGGATGGATGGCAAAATATTAATTCATTTATAAGAACTGAGGACAAAATTAACTTAATCAAAAAAATGATTGATTCAGGAGCGGATGAAATTGAGATTACTTCTTTTGTGAATCCTAAATGGGTTCCTCAATTTGAAGATTCGACAGAAGTTTTCTCAGAAATCAAAAAATATTCAAAGGATAAAAACGTTCAATTGATAGCTCTTGTACCAAACAGAAAAGGTGCAATAAACGCCAAAAAGGCCGGAGTAGAAATTATTAATCTTGCAATATCTGTTAGTGAAAGTCACAATATGAAGAATGTTAATAGAACTATAAGTGAGTCGTTAGAAGATTTAAGAAGTACGCTTTCAGACATACAAGGCGCGAAAATTAGGCTAGCATTAGCTTGTGTATTTGGTTGTCCGTTTGGTGAGATTATTCCTATAGACAGGATTCTAAATATTTGTGAAGAAGCTTATAAAATAGGAATTAGCGGTATTGGATTGGCTGATTCTGCAGGAATGAGTAATCCGCTACATACTAGAAGAGTATTGAAGGAAATTGGCAAAAGGTTTGATATAACAAAATTTGGCGTTCATTTTCATGATACTAGAGGCATGGGTATGGCTAACGCCTATATAGCATTGGAAGAAGGCTTGAATAGTTTTGATACCTCATTGGGAGG
Organism: Tissierellales bacterium; assembly: GCA_016938195.1. Classification (GTDB taxonomy): domain Bacteria; phylum Bacillota; class Clostridia; order Tissierellales; family Dethiosulfatibacteraceae; genus JAFGVC01. The sequence goes on from JAFGVC010000163.1 coordinate 26,377, forward strand.
GTACGGAGGATGTCCTTTTATTCCGAGAGCAAAAGGGAATATTGCTTCGGAAGATTTTGTTAATATGGTAATGAGTTTAGGAATAAAAGTTAATTATAATCTAGATCAAATGATAGATACAGCCGTTATTATGGAAAAAACAGTTGGAATTCCTATCAATAGTAATTTATTTAAGTGTATGCCCGAGCATTAGCAGAGATTTAAGCTGTTGCAAAGGCTTTAGTATAAAGCTAAAAGCAACAGAAAAAATAAGAAATAAAAAGGAGAAGGAAAAAATGAGAAATAAAAAGGTTGTAAGCATAGTAGCAATAATGATGGCAATGATGATGTTATTTGCAGGTTGCAGCAAGCCAGTAGAAACAACAACAGGCTCAGGACAAACAACTGCGGCACCAAAAGTAGAAGTGATAGAAATGAATCTAGGTCACTCTGGACCGCTCACACATCACTATCATATTTCTGCTGAGAAATTTGTAGAAATCGTAGCAGAAAAAACAAATGGCGCGATTAAAATCAATATCTTTCCAGCCGACCAATTAGGAGCAGGACCAGAAGAGCTTGAGTCTGTCATGCTTGGAACCCAAGATTTGGTTATCACACCAGACGCTTTTATTGCAAGTCATGATCCAATGTTTAACGTGATGGGAATGCCTTATCAGATTACAAGCTATGAGCAAGTTGAAAAATTCATGGAAAGTGAAGTTGCGAGAAAATTAGAAGATAGGGCTAAAGAAAAAAACATTGTCATATTGGGATGGCTAGCCAATGGTTTTAGACTTGTTACGACTAATAAAGCCATTGAAACACCTGAAGATATGAAAGGATTAAAACTTAGAATAGGTTCAGCTAAACTGATTGCTGACTTACTAACGACACTAGGTGCTAATCCGACACCAATTTCAATGTCCGAAACCTATACGGCTTTACAGACTAAAACCGTTGACGGGCAAGAAAATCCAACAACCAACATATTGCAAAACAAGCTTTTTGAAGTACAAAGCCATTTAGCCATTACAAGACATCAATATGTTGCCCAACCTTTGGTGATTAACAAAGATAAATTTGACAGCCTGTCTCCCGAGTTTCAACAAATCTTACTCGAGGCTGGAAAAGAAGTTGCCAAAATGGACGTAAAAATGGTCCAGGACAGCGAAGCTGACCAACTAAAGGAATTAGAAGCAGCAGGCATGACAATTACATATCCGGATCAAACTGCGTTTAGAGAAGTATTAGAACCTTTGTATGAATCATATGCGAGCCAGTATGGGGCAGAGTGGGCTGAATTGATAGATTTAATGAAAA
>JAFGVC010000164.1 GCA_016938195.1 Tissierellales bacterium
ACAAATGTTATTTCTATTACAGATGGACAAATATTTTTGGAAGCTGAATTATTCAACTCAGGGCAAAGACCAGCCATTAATGCGGGATTATCGGTGTCAAGGGTCGGGGGCTCGGCTCAAATCAAAGCTATGAAATCAGTAGCAGGGATGTTAAAGTTGGAGCTAGCTCAATACAGAGAGCTTGCTGCTTTTGCTCAATTCGGTTCAGAGCTGGACGCGGAAACAAAATCGACGCTTGATCATGGGGCACGCCTTATGGAAATGATAAAACAACCTCAGTACGAGCCGATTAGCGTAGAAAAGCAAGCAATGATGATTTATATAGCCAATAGTAGATTTTTAAGAGATATACCGGTTGATCGAATTAATGAATTTGAAAAGGAATTTTATCTTTTCATGGATCAGTATTATCCGGAAATTGGCAAGGTCGTCAAAGAATCCGGTCGACTCGATGATGAGACAAAAGATAAAATCAACGCGGCCACAGAAGAATTCAAGAAAAGCTTTTTATCTTGATAATTGGCTGATGATAGTCAGGAGGTGAAGATTTGGGACAAAACATGAATGACATCAAGCGAAGAATTAAAAGCGTTACAAGTACGAGACAAATTACTAAGGCAATGGAGCTTGTAGCGACGGCAAAATTAAAAAGAGCAAGAACAAAGCTTGATGCTTCTAAACCATATTTCAACACAGTATTGGACTCGATTACAGAAATTATCAGTCACACGAAGGGTATCAAGCATCCTTATATAGATTGCAGAGAAGCTAAAAAAACGCTTTATATTGTCATAACTGGAGATAGAGGCTTAGCGGGAGGATACAATTCAAATGTTTGTAGACTTGCTGAAAATGAGATAAAAGAAAAATCTGATGTGATGATTATATCTATCGGCTCGAAGGGTAGAGATTATTTCAGAAGGAAGGGTTATTCCGTTTCTAAATCTTATATTGGCGTATCAGAAACTCCTTCTCTGGAAGTGACTAAGGAAATCAGCGAAGAAATAATCAGGCTGTATACAAATTGCGAAATTGACGAAGTCTATCTCATTTATACTGAGTTTAGAAGCACTATTTCATATGAACCGATTAGCCTTAAACTGATGCCTGTTAATATTCTGCCTGTGACAGAAGAAAATGATGAATATCCCGTCATTTTCAGATATGAGCCTTCACCGGAGTCGGTGCTGGAATATTTAATACCTAAGTATCTCAACAGTGTCATTTATGGCGCGTGCATAGAATCTTCAGCCAGTGAATCAGGCGCGAGAAGAATTGCCATGGAAAATGCGACGGATAATGCTGAAGAAATGATAGATAGTCTTCAATTAGTATATAATAGAGCAAGACAGGCTTCAATTACACAAGAGATTACAGAAATTGTTGCGGGAGCAGATGCTTTAAATTAAAAGGAAGGAAGTGAAAAAGTATGGCTGAATTAAATAAAGGCAAGATAAAACAAGTTATCGGAGCCGTTCTGGATATTGAATTTATTGAAGATAATCTTCCTGAACTCCTTAATGCCATAGAAATAAAAATTGGCAATCGAGTGGTGATTGCTGAAGTCGCACAACATATTGGAGATGATACGGTAAGGTGCATCGCCATGGATTCTACGGATGGATTCACAAGAGGAATGGAAGCGATTAATACGGGTGCACCGATTTCAGTGCCGGTTGGCAAAGAAGTTTTGGGAAGAATGTTTAATGTGCTAGGGGAACCCATTGATGGAAAGCCTCCGGTTTCAAACTCAAAAACCTTACCGATTCATAGAGAAGCACCTTCTTATGAAGATCAAAGTACAAGCACTGAAATATTTGAAACAGGCATTAAGGTAGTTGATTTAATCTGTCCTTATTCTAAGGGTGGGAAGATTGGTTTATTTGGTGGTGCAGGTGTTGGTAAAACAGTATTGATTCAAGAGCTCATCAACAACATTGCAAAAGAACACGGTGGATTATCTGTTTTTGCCGGTGTTGGAGAGAGAACCAGAGAAGGTAATGACCTGTATTATGAAATGATGGACTCGGGTGTTATCGATAAAACAGCCTTGGTATTTGGTCAAATGAATGAACCTCCGGGAGCCAGGATGAGAGTCGGGCTTTCAGGCTTGACGATGGCGGAATATTTTAGAGATGAAGAGGGACAGGATGTTTTACTGTTCATTGATAATATTTTCAGATTTACGCAAGCCGGCTCTGAAGTGTCAGCTCTTTTAGGAAGGATGCCTTCAGCAGTTGGATATCAACCGACATTGGCAACTGAAATGGGTCAGCTACAGGAGAGGATTACCTCTACGAAAAAAGGCTCTATCACGTCAGTACAAGCTATTTATGTTCCTGCCGATGACTTGACAGACCCTGCACCGGCTACGGCTTTTGCCCATTTGGATGCCACAACGGTTCTATCTAGAAAAATATCAGAAAAGGGAATTTATCCTGCCGTTGATCCACTTGATTCGACTTCTAGAATTATGGACCCGGTGATTATAGGTGAGGAGCATTATAAAGTGGCTAGAGATGTTCAAGAAGTCCTACAAAGATATAATGAATTACTTGATATCATAGCTATCCTAGGAATGGATGAGTTGTCTGAAGAAGACAAAATTATTGTTGCTAGGGCAAGACGTATCGAAAGATTTTTGTCTCAAAACTTTCACGTTGCGGAGCAGTTTACAGGTAGTCCGGGCGTATACGTACCACTTAAAGAAACCATTAGAGGGTTTACAGAGATTCTTGAAGGAAAACATGATGATTTACCGGAGCAAGCATTCCTTATGGTGGGCACAATCGACGAAGTGGTAGAAAAAGCAGCAAGAATGAAACAGCAAAGGGAAGCTTAATACATCTAAAAACATGTATTAAGAAAGGATGGTGAATTTATGGCTAAGTTCATGCTTGAAATAGTAACTCCGGACAGAGTTTTTTACAAGCAGGAGACAGACATGATTATCATTAGAGGACTTGAAGGCGAAATGGGAATTTTAAGAGACCACGAGCCTTTTGTGACGCCTTTAGATATCGGTCAGGTTAGAATTAAAAATGACGGTCAAATTAAAATTGCGGCTTTGTCGCAAGGTTATGTTCAGGTCTCAGAGGAGAAAGTCGTCATTTTGAGTGATACAGCAGAGTGGCCTGAGGAAATAGACATAGAAAGAGCAGAAAAAGCTAAGGAAAGAGCAGCGAAAAGATTGGAACAAAAGCCGGAAGGATTGGATATTTTGAGGGCTGAGATTGCTCTCAAGAAGGCTGCTATTAGGATTGGAACTGCAAAAATTAATCAAAGGCATTAACCAGAAGGACAAGAGGTATTGACTATCGACTTGTCCTTTTTAATTTTTTGTTAAATTTAATCGATAGTGCGCACATATAGTATTTTTATAGTATAATGAAATAAATAAATACAATATATAGGAGGCCTCTGTGAAAAAAGTATTTGTGCTTGATACGAATGTAATTCTTCAAACGCCTTATTCCTTATTTTATTTTGATGAGCATGATATTGTAATTGCGGATATCGTATTAGAAGAACTGGATCGATTTAAAAGTGAGTCTTCTGAGCTTGGCGCGCATGCTAGGGAGGCTGCAAGAATATTGGATGAATTGAGAGGAAAAGGAAATTTGCTTACCGGAGTTGACCTGCCCGGCGGAGGAAAACTTAGAATTGAACTCAATCATGTCCATATAGATTTACCTGAAGGATGGCAAAATGAAAAAAACGACAATCGAATTTTAAGAGTATGCAAAGGCTTGATTGAAAATGGGGAGAATGCCATTTTAGTTTCGAAAGATATTTTTTTGAGAATCAAGGCTGAAGTGATTGGTATTCCTGTGCAAGATTTTTTCGCAGAACAAGTGCCAAAATATGATGAGCAATATCGAGGAGTGGCTGATGTATATGCAAATGACCAAGATATTGCAGAATTTTATAAATCCGGAATTTTATCAGTTGAACAGCTCATGATATATGATCAGAATTATCAAGGTAAATTTTTTGTGCCCGAGGTTAATGAATTTTTAATTATTAAGTCCAATGTTAATATAAAAAACTCTGCTTTAGGTCGATTTAATGGAAAGCATGTCGTTCCTCTCCAATTTGATAACGAGAAGCCCTTTGGTGTAAACGCCAGAAGCGTGTATCAGAAATTCATACAAGAATCACTCATGATTGAAGCCGATAAAGCGCCGCTCGTAATTATTAAAGGACCTGCCGGCACGGCTAAAACGTTTTATTCGTTGGCCGTCGGGCTACATAAAATTCTTCATGAACACAGTAGGTATTATAGGAAAATATTGGTTTGCAGACCTAATATTAAGATGGATGAGGATATTGGATTTTTACCGGGTACTGAAGAAGAAAAAATAGCTCCTTTTATGAGACCTATTATTGACAACCTAGAAGTGCTGATAGATTTAGATATGAAAAGGAAGTATTCACAGGAATATGACAATTCTTTTAGAATTCAAGAGCTTTTTGATAATGGTATCATAACGACAGAGGCAATCGCTTTTATCCGAGGGCGATCTATAGTCAATCAATGGGTTTTGATTGATGAGGCTCAGAATCTGACTCCGGGTCAAGTTAAAGGGATTATTACTAGGGCCGGAAATGGTACTAAGATTATTTTAGCCGGAGATCCGGCCCAAATTGACCATCCCTTTTTAGATGCCAGAACCAATGGACTTTCTTTTGCTTCAGAAAAAATGAAAGGCAGTGCCTTGTGTTTTCAAGTTTCTCTCACGGAAAAAGAATGTGAAAGATCTCCACTTGCTTATGAATCATCTAAGAGAATGTAATTATTTAAGACCTAGTATTGTCCTAGCTTCATCAGGTGTTGCTATTTCTCTTCCTAATTCTTTTGCGATTCGAACAACTTTTTCGACGAGTTGAGCATTGGATTGTGCCAAGACGCCCTTTGAATAATAAACATTATCTTCAAAACCGACTCTGACATGTCCTCCTAAAGTGATGGCAACAGCTGCCAAAGGCATCTCATGTCGACCGATACCTGCAACTGTCCAAGTTGAGCCGGAGGGAATGCTTTCTATCATGTGAAGCAAGTCTCTCACTTCACCTGGACAAGCTCCCGGAACACCTAAAACAAAGTCAAAATGGATAGGTGTATTGATAATTTCTTTTTTTGCCAGATTGATTGCAGTGTGAATCATGCCTCTCTCGAAACATTCAATTTCAGGTTTTACACCTAATTCTTTCATTCTCTTAGCAAATTTGAGTATGTATTCTTCAGTGTTCATAAAAACATCAGGTCCAAAATTTGTAGTGCCTGTACTCAAGGTAGCCATCTCCGGAGCGAGTTCAATGGGTTGCATTCGCTCTTCGGCCGTATGCCATACGGCACCTCCTGTAGAAGGTTGAAAAATAATATTGCACTTGTCAGCGATTCTTTCTTTTATTTCTTTGTAGACGCTAAAAGCCTGAGTAGGTTTTCCTTCTGTATCTCGGGCATGCACATGCACAATGGATGCCCCTGCTTTGTAGCATTCATAAGCGGCCTCTGAGATTTCTTCCGGCGTCAAGGGAAGATTAGGTTGTTGCTCTCTGGTAACTTCTGCGCCCGTTAGGGCAGCGGTGATGATTAATTTGTCCATTTGTACCTCCAAACTATAAATTTTTTGCCTATAATAAGCATAATTCATTTGATATAAACTGTAAAGGGCAAAATTATTAGAGATGAGATTCTTTATTATATTGAAAGGATGATATATAATAGTAATAAAGTTAATAGGTTGGAGGGTTTAGAGTGAAGGTTAAAATTGGTCAGGTTCAGATGCATATAACAGAGGACAAAGATCAAAATCTTGAGAGGGCAGGTAATTTAATCGATGAAGCCGTTTCAAAAGGTGCTGATATTGTTGTGCTTCCCGAGATGTTTAATTGTCCTTATAAATCTTCTTTTTTCGTTGAATTTGCGGAAATGAAAGGAGAAAAGACCTATAGTTTCTTATCTAAAAAGGCAGAAGAACATAAAATTTATCTTGTTGGAGGCTCTATACCAGAAAAAACTAAAAAAAACAAGATATACAATACAGCTTTTGTCTTTGACAGAAATGGCAAACAAATTGGCAGACACAGAAAGACACATCTCTTTGATATTGACGTCAAAGGAAGGCAGACTTTTAAAGAATCAGATACACTGACACCAGGTAAATCAATAACAGTTGTAGAAACTGAATTTGGTCAAGTCGGGATTATGATTTGTTATGACATTAGATTTCCTGAATTTGCAAGAATGACAATTGAACAAGGGGCTAGGATGATTATTGTGCCGGGGGCTTTTAATATGACAACCGGTCCTGCCCATTGGGAGATGATATTTAGGGCGAGAGCGGTAGACAATCAGGTATTTATGATAGGTACTGCACCCGCCAGAGACGTTGAAAATTTCTATGTTTCTTATGGGAATTCTATCATTGTATCTCCTTGGGGAGATATTCTCAACCGCCTTGACGGAGAGGAAGAGGTGATGGTGACAGAAATTGATTTAGATGAAATTACAAGAGTAAGAGAAGAATTGCCGGTATTAAAGCAAAGAAGAACAGATTTATATCGCTAAAATTAATTGAAAATAATTATCATCTAGCTTGACAAATCAATTTGTAACCATTACAATATTATTAAGTAAATGGATATTAAAGAATATAGGAGGACAATATGTTATCAAAAAAATTATTAGAAGAGCTCAATTTACAAATTAAGTATGAATTGGAATCAGCACATTATTATGCCGCTATGCAGGCTTACTTTGATTCAAATGATTTGCCTGGCTTTGCAAACTTTTTCAAGGTGCAAGGTGAAGAGGAAAGATTCCATGCAAATAAATTTTACAATTATGTTTATGAAATGGATGGCAATGTTGAATTCACTAGTCTTGAACTGGTAGGTAAAGTTTTTGAATCTCCATTGGATGTATTTGAAAAGGCACTTGAGCATGAAAAATTTGTTACTAGCAGAATTTATCATTTAATGAATATTGCTGTTGAGGAAAAAGAATATGCAACGCAATCTATGCTGAAATGGTTTATTGACGAGCAAGTTGAAGAAGAAAATTCAATGAAAGAAAAAATTGCAATGCTAAAAAGGATTCAAAATAATCCTAATGGTATTTATATGATG
>JAFGVC010000027.1 GCA_016938195.1 Tissierellales bacterium
AAACAGTTGATAAATCTTATCTTAAGTCTTCTGCGCTCTTAATTTATTATAACTCATTAATGCTTCGTATTTATCATTATAATACCTTTAAATGATAATTTATGTTTTTTAATTTATCTGAGCCGTCCATTAGGGCGGTTTTTTATTGGCTTGAAAAAACGACAGCGCAATGCTAAATGTTACGAAAAGTTAATATATAAGACGCACAAAATAAATTTGTTAATGTTTTCCTGCATACAAATCATTAAAACATTGAAATAATAAGAAAAAATGATTGATTTTAGATATTATCTAGTGTAAAATGTTAAAAAAATGAAACAATTGTATTTAATAAGAATACATATGTATATGATTTATATTCACTGGAGGTTTATCATGCAAAGTGTAGGGTTTCCCAATCAAGAAGGTTTATTTAATCCTGAAAATGAAAAAGATGCGTGCGGTGTCGGGTTTATTGTTCATGTAAAAGGAGAAGGCAGTCACAAAATTGTAAAAAGCGGACTTGAAATTCTGAAAAACATGGAGCACAGAGGAGCCGTAGGCTCAGATCCCAAAACCGGGGATGGCGCTGGTATTATGACACAGATTCCGGATGAGTTTTTTAAAATATATTGTGCAAATGACTCGATTGAATTACCTGAAAAGGGGAAATACGGCGTTGGCATGATTTTTCTTCCCAAGGAACCAACCCTAAGACTGCAGTGTGAGGGAATTGTAGAGAGAATTGTATATCAGGAAGGACATAAAACTTTAGGATGGCGGTTTGTGCCCACAGACAATAAAAGTATCGGAGAAACAGCGCGCGGAACAGAGCCTGTCATCAGACAAGTATTTATTGAAAATTCGCAAGAGGCAGATTCGGAAAGCTTTGAGAGAGATTTGTATTTGATCAGAAAAAAAATAGAATCAGAGATCAACCGACTCGTTCAAAGGAATAAAGAATATTTTTATGTATGTTCAATGTCATGCAGGACGATTGTCTATAAAGGTCTTTTGTTAGCGGACCAGATTGAGAAATATTATTTAGATTTAAACGATATTAATTATAAGAGCTGTATGGCTTTGGTCCATCAAAGATTTAGCACCAATACATTTCCAACTTGGGACCTCGCACAGCCATTCAGATACTTGGCGCATAATGGCGAGATTAATACCATCAAGGGAAATAGGAATTGGATGGAGACAAGGGAAGGGACATTGCAGTCTGAAATTTTTGCTGAAAACATCAATGGACTTTATCCTATTATCCAAAAAGGAAAAAGCGATTCCGCGTCAGTAGACAATGCTTTTGAATTCATCAAACAAAATGGTAGAACCAATGCGCATACTTTGATGATGCTTATACCTGAGGCTTGGGAAAATGATCATATGATGTCTGAGGAGAAGAAAGCCTTTTATGAATATCATGCAGCTATGCTGGAGCCATGGGACGGACCGGCGGCGATGTTTTTTTGTGATGGCATTCAGATTGGCGGGACACTTGATCGAAATGGCTTGAGACCGGCAAAATACGTTGTGACGAAAGAAGATACGGTAATTATGGCTTCTGAGTTTGGTGTTTTAAAATTCAAGCCGGATCATATTATTAAAAAAGGAAGATTAAAGCCCGGAGAAATGCTGATGATTGACACCAAGAGAAAGCAAATCTTTTTTGATGAAGAGATTAAAAGCCGTGTTTCTACCAAGCAAGATTATGTGTCTATCATTAAGAAAAATAGAATGAGATTTTCGGACCTCCCGGAATCTAATGTTTCTCGGGAAATATTAAGCTCCGAAAAACTACTGGAAAAGCAAAAAGCCTTTGGCTATACCATGGAGGATATGAGAATCGTTTTGAAGCCTATGGCTGAAAACGGAAGTGAACCTCTTGGTTCTATGGGAAATGACACGCCGTTAGCGGTTTTATCCAACAAACCACAAATCTTATTCAATTACTTTAGGCAACTCTTTGCACAAGTGACTAATCCACCGATTGATCCTATTAGAGAAGGTGTCGTGATGTCGCTGATGAATTTTCTTGGGACACAAGAGGATTTTTTAAACACAAAGGCACTCTATAATAAATATATTTTAGTGGATACGCCTATTATATCAAATGAAGAAATGGACCAACTTAAATCCCTTAGAAATGAATATTTCAAATCGACGGTTATTCCTATTACATTTAAAGCAGACAGCGGATTTGAAGGATTTAAAAATGCGCTTGAATTAATTTGCAAGAGATCTCTCGAAGGAATAGAGGAAGGCTACAATATCATCATTTTATCTGATTCAAAATTAGATCGATACGAGGCGGCTATCCCCTCTCTTTTAGCCGTATCTGCAGTACATCATTTCCTCATAGACCATAAGAAAAGATCTAAGATATCTATCCTAGTGGAGTCAGGAGATGCAAGAGAAACAACTCATTTTGCCTTATTGAATGGCTACGGTGCCAGCGCCATCAATCCTTACATGGCTATAGAATCAGTGAAAAAAATGGCTATAGAAGGAAGCTTGAGTTGCTCAGAGCAAGATGCAGTGAAGTCTTATCTGAAGGCGTCTTCAAAAGGTTTAGCGAAAATTCTATCTAAAATGGGAATTTGTACAGTGCAAAGCTATCATGGCGCTCAAATATTTGAAATCCTAGGAATTAATGAAGAAACGGTTAATCGATATTTTGGTGGGACACCGAGCCGAATCGGAGGTATTGGGATTGAAGAAATCTGTAGAGAGGTTCTTATCAGACACAAGGAAGCCTTTAGTATACTGAGAAGCAAGCATGATGATTTAGACGTAGGTGGATTGTACAAATGGAGAAAAAATGGTGAATATCACCTTTTCAATCCGGACACGATTTATAGACTCCAGCAATCGGTTAGAATGGAGGATTATGACAAATTCAAAGAATACACGAGCTTGATTGATCAGCAATCCGAACACTTGACAACCTTGAGAAGTATGCTTCAATTCAAAGCTTATCATCCAATTTCAATCGAAGAGGTAGAACCGGAAAGTGAAATTATCAAAAGATTTTGTTCCGGTGCCATGTCCATTGGCTCGATCAGCCGAGAAGCTCATGAAACCATTGCCATTGCAATGAATAGACTTGGAGCTAAAAGCAATTCAGGAGAAGGGGGCGAGGATTCATCTCGGTTAATGACAATCAATGATGTGGATAATCGTAACAGTGCGATAAAACAAGTTGCCTCGGCAAGATTTGGTGTCACCATCGATTATCTGACTTCGGCTAGTGAGATTCAAATAAAAGTGGCTCAAGGAGCTAAACCGGGAGAGGGAGGACATCTTCCCGGGAAAAAAGTAGATCAATACATAGGGAAAATTAGACATGCGATGCCAGGTATTGATTTGATATCACCGCCACCACATCATGACATCTATTCAATTGAAGATTTGGCTCAGCTTATTTTTGATTTGAAAAGTTCAAATCCAATGGCTAGAATCAGTGTCAAACTAGTATCTGAAAATGGTGTGGGAACTGTTGCAGCCGGAGTTGCGAAAGCACATGCCGATTTAATCTTAATCAGTGGTCATGACGGAGGTACAGGTGCTTCACCCTTGTCATCTATTAGAAATGCAGGCATTCCATGGGAGATTGGACTGTCAGAAGCGCATCAGGTATTGTTGCTAAACAATTTAAGAAGCAGAGTCAGACTTCAAGCAGATGGTCAGCTGAAGACAGGTAGAGATGTGGTTATCGCTTGTCTGTTAGGCGCAGAAGAATTTGGGTTTGCAACAACACTTCTGGTTACCATGGGATGTGTGATGTTAAGACATTGTCAAAACAATAATTGTGAAATGGGTGTGGCAACTCAAAATCCAGAGCTTCGGAAAAATTTCTGTGGCAAGCCGGAATATGTGATCAATTTCATGAAATTCATAGCAAAAGAAGTTAGAGAATATATGGCGATGCTAGGCTTTAGAACGATAAATGAAATGGTGGGGAGAGTGGATAAGCTAGAAATCAATCGTAACATTGACCACTGGAAGGCAAAAAAACTTGATTTCAGTAAAATTCTTTATCGTCCGGACGTTCCTAGAAGAATCACTCCTTACTGTTCGCAAGCACAAGATCATGGCCTGGAAGGAACGATGGACACAAAGCTTATCCAGCAGAGCCAAGGATTTTTCAGAGATAGAAGAAAAGTGACCGGTTCATATGAAGTAAAAAATCTTCACAGAACTGTCGGTACCATGTTAAGCGGAGAAATATCAAGAGCTTACCCAAAAGAGAAGTTTGAGGATGATACGTTAAACTTCAAATTTTATGGATCGGCAGGACAAAGCTTTGGAGCTTTTGGCATTAAAGGATTGACCTTAGAGCTAGAAGGCGATGCAAATGATTATGTCGGTAAAGGACTTTCAGGTGCTAAAATCATCATTAGAAAACCGGTCGAAGCCGAATATGGGAAAAGCATAATTGCAGGGAATACAATCTTGTATGGCGCAACTAGCGGGCATGTCTATATTAATGGGATAGCAGGAGAGAGGTTTTGTGTTAGGAATAGTGGTGCTGAGGCCGTCGTCGAAGGCGTCGGAAATCATGGTTGTGAGTATATGACAGACGGATTTGTGGTTATTTTAGGCGAAGTAGGACGAAACTTTGCAGCGGGAATGAGTGGTGGAACAGCTATTGTGCTTAATCTAAACGATGATTTGGAGAGTAAATGCAATAAAGAGCTCGTATTGATTGAAAAACCAACTCAAGCCAATATGGAAAAAGCCAAAGTAATGATAAAACTTCATTATCAATATACCACAAGTATTGTTGCAGAAGAAATATTGAGTCATTGGCATAAATATCAAGATAAATTTATTAGGGTTATTCCAAAACAATACAAAGAAATTACTGAATCAAGCAACAAAGAAAAAGTGTCATAGGAGGCCAAAATGAACAGTAAAATAACCGGGTTCATGGAAATTGATAGAAAGAATTTTGCGCACCGAGATGTTGAGGTCAGAATCAAGGATTTTAACAGCGTATATCAGCCTCTTACAGACGCAGAAATGAAAAGCCAAGCAACGAGATGCATGGATTGCGGTACTTCCTTTTGTAATTGGGGCTGTCCTTTGGGCAATCTTATTCCTGAGTGGAATGATTTGATTTTCAATGGAAATTGGGAAAAAGCTTACTATATGCTCAGTTTGACGGCTAATTTTCCTGAGTTCACAGGAAGAGTCTGTCCTGCACTCTGTGAATCGGCATGTGTTTTAGGATTAAACCGGGAAGCCGTATCCATCAGAGAAATTGAGCAGACAATCGCAGAAAAGGCCTTTGAAAAAGGTTGGGTCAAGCCTAGAACACCAAAAGTTAGAACAGGAAAAAAAGTTGCCATTGTAGGATCAGGACCTGCGGGTCTTGCAGCCGCTGATGAATTAAATGCTATGGGTCATATCGTCACCGTCTTTGAAAGAGAAAAAAATATTGGCGGCTTGATGCGTTATGGCATTCCGAATTACAAGCTCGAAAAATCAGTAATTGATAGAAGAGTTCAATTGATGAAGGAATCAGGGATTATTTTCATGACGGGGATTGAAATCGGCAAACAGAAGTTATTTGAAGCCATTTTAAATGAATATGATGCGGTAATATTGGCATGCGGAACGTGGGTTCCAAGAGATTTGAAAATACCCGGAAGGGAGTTAAGAGGCATACATTTTGCGGTTGATTTTCTTCGCCAACAGACAATGAGACTGACAGATGAGACACTGAATGAGGAAAGCATATCGGCTGAAGGTAAAACAGTTCTTGTCATTGGAGGGGGAGATACCGGCGCAGATTGTGTTGGAACAGCCAACAGACAGGGAGCCAAGCAAGTGTATCAATTTGAAATATTACCCAAACCATTATCCGTTAGAGACGAATCCATGCCATGGCCAACATTTCCCAGAATTTACAAGCATACAACGGCCCATGAAGAAGGATGCGTCAATGAATGGGAAATCAGCACAAAAGAATTTTATGGAAAAAAAGGGCAAGTAAAAGGCGTTAAAGGAGCTAAAATCAAATGGTTTAAGGGAAGTGACGGACGTTATGCTTGTGAAGAATTAGAGGGGACACAATTTGAACTTGATGTCGATTTAGTACTCATTGCTGCGGGATTTTTGCATACAGAACATGATTCATTCATAAACCGTTTGAAAATTAAGTTAGATCATATAGGCAATGTTGATACGGATGAAAAAAATCAAACTAATCTCAGAAAGGTTTTCGCCGCAGGAGATATGAGAACAGGTCAATCACTCGTTGTCAAGGCTATTTACGACGGCAGAATGACAGCCGAGCATGTGAATGAATACTTAAATGCTACGCAACATAGTCTTGTTGTCTAACTATCATTTTAGGTCCATTTGAGGTATACTAGAGCATATAACAATCTAGGAGCGCAGCATGCATTATAGTGATTTGATTCTATTGCTTCAGACAGAAGGAATCGGCAGAAAAACGATTTTAAGATTAAAAAAACATTTAGACCTACAACCTCAAAACGGACTAGAATATCTAGATTATATTGAAATGATTCAATCACTGATACATAAAAAGATTAATCTCAGTCATAAAGAGATTGTTCATTTTACAACTGAAAAAATATTGGAAATCTGTTATAATGAAAGCATAAGAATCATCACTTGCTTTGACGCAGATTTTCCTGTAAAGTTTAAAAGCATTGGAGACGATTCTCCCGTGCTTCTTTTCTTAAAAGGAAACAGTGACTTATTAAAACAACGGAATATTGCGGTAGTCGGAACAAGAGCTCCCGGTGCAACAGGTTATCAGAAGGCCTTTCAGTATGCGCAGCATTTAGCTATAAAAGGCTCAATCGTGATATCGGGTCTGGCAGAAGGATGCGATACGGCGGCCCATAAAGGAGCACTGACGGCAAATAAAGCGACTGTGGTCACATCACCATCAGGGATTGGATACATATATCCTAAATCAAATCAAGCGCTGTATAAACGAATTTTAGACCACGAGGGATGTATTATTTCTGAGCTGTCGCCCCTAACGCCTCCGCAAAAGTACAGCTTTATAGAAAGAGATCGAATTCAAGCCGCATTGGCAGAAGGATTATTGATTATAGAAAGTTCATTAACAGGCGGGACTTCTCATGCTTGCCATTATGCTGTAAAATATGATAAGCCTATTGCTGTATCACAGCATAAGACATCATTTCAACAAAGCATGGCATTGAATCAGCACTTACTAGAAAAAGAAATCGGATTTGGTATAGCAGGGTATGAAGATTTAGATGAATGGATGAATCGATTACAACCAGAGGTGAAAGATGAAACTAATTGTTAACAAGCATACAGGGCGTCGCGTACTAATCAATCCTATTCGTGACCTAAGGAAGAGTGATTTTTCGGCTATGGAACATGATGAATGCCCATTTTGCCCAAATTATCAAAGAAATGAAAAATATCTGAGGTACGAAGAAAAAATTATAGATCACTGGATTACCCGATCCATTGACAATAAATTTCCGGCTTTGATTTGTGACCACGACAGGCATCAGAGAGGGGAGATTGATTACGGTCGACATGAAGTGATGATTGAAACACCTGAACACTTCAAAAACTACTATGATTTTTCTGAAGAGGATTTTTTTCATGTCTTCAGGATGTATAAAAATAGGTATATGGCATTAACTCAAGAAGAATGTATCGCAAGCGTCATCATCTACAAAAACCATATGAAGAGTGCCGGCGCTTCAAAGGTTCATTCACATAGTCAAATTCTATCCATGTCCTTTATACCTCCGGAGATTGAGAAAGAAATTAAGATGTCACAGTTAGGAAGTTTTTCATCTGAGCAATACAAGATTTATGAGGATGAAAGCTTTATAGCTTTTATACCTCCGGATGCTTTTTTTTCAGGAGAACTGATCATAAGACACAAGTCGAGCACCCAATTTCAAAGCATAACTGAGCAAGAGATGAAGCAGCTGGGTACGATTTTTTATCATATTTTCGGAAAAATTTCGCAAATTTACGGATTCATTCCATTCAACACCTATTTACATTCTTTGCCTAAAGACGTATGTGCCGACGAGTATTATTGGCATATTCATGTTATTCCGCGTAAAGGAAAATTTGGAGGGTTTGAACTGGGAACGGGATTATATATTAATTCTTTGGATATTGACAGCGCTGTGAAAAAGTTCAAAAAATAATAGGTCAAAAAATAATATAAAAAATAAACGTATAAAGTATAAATAGGTATTGACACTGAGCCATCAGATAGGTATAATAATTCTTGTCACTAACGAGCGGGTGTGGCGGAATTGGCAGACGCGCTAGACTTAGGATCTAGTGTTTAGGCGTGGGGGTTCGAGTCCCTCCACCCGCACCACAACAGATACCATCATGATACATTGTATCATGATGGTTTTTTTATACAAAAAAAATCCTAGAGCATGAGCTCTAGGATTTTTGCAATTCGATTTTGATGATTATTCAGCGATAGATGCACCACTAAAGTCTACAGTTCCGAGAACACTTCTATCCCAGCCTTGAAGTCTTGGTGATACTAACATAACGTCAGTATAGTGGTAAATTGGTATAATCGGAAGATCTGTCATCAACATTTCTTGAGCTTCATAAAGGGCTTCAAAGTGCTCTGCGCCTCTAGTTTTAGCAGCTGATGAAAGAAGTGTGTCATAAGCTTCATTGTAATAGTTAGGATCATTATAAGCATTTTCTGAAGTGAAGATGCTCAACAAGCCCATTGGGTCCATGAAGTCTGTCAGCCAACCGCCTCTAGATAATTCATAATCTCCGGCTTTTCTAGTATCTTGGAATACAGCCCACTCTTGATTTTCAAGCTTAGTATTGATTCCAAGATTTGTTTTAAACATTTCCTGAATTAACTCTGCAACCAGTTGATGTCCTTCAGAGGTATTGTACATGATTGTGAATTCAGGGAAACCTTCTCCGTTAGGATATCCGGCTTCAGCTAACAATTGTTGCGCTTCAGCAATCTTACTGTCATCAGTAGCGATACCGTAAGTTCCTGCTGTTTCAAAGAAGTCATTTCCTTCATGATCCAAGAATCCAGGTGGTACAAATCCAGCGGCTGGTACTTGACCTGAACCCATAGTCTCACAAATCATTTCTCTGTCAACGGCTAAAGTTAAAGCTCTTCTAACCTTAGGATCTTGGAATAATTCTAAATCCATGTTGAAATTGTAATAGTAAGTTCCAAGCAATGGGAACACATAGAAGTTTGGATCTTCAGCTATCAAAGACGGAATTTCTGCAGCGGGAACGTCCGGCAAAAAGTCTAACTCGCCACTTTGATAAGCTTGATAAGCTGTAGAAGCCTCATCTATGAATTTTCCTTCGATTCTGTCAAGCTTGACAGCGTCAGCATTCCAATAGTTTTCATTTTTAACAAGCGTTAAGCCTTCGCCTATTGTGTAAGCTGTTAATTTGAAAGGACCGTTAGAAACTGCGTTTGCAGGATCCTTTGCCCATGCGCCATCTGCACCGGCTTCAACGGCTGATTGTTTAGTTGGCATGAAGTGATAGAAGGAAAGTAGACTGACAATGTAATCTGTAGGTGTTTCTAGTTGAACAACCAAAGTGTTATCATCAGGAGCTGATACGCCTACAGCATCAAGAGATTCACCTTCTACTGCGGCATAAGCGCCAACAATATTTGTGTATTCCCATATCCAAGAGTACTCAGATGCAGTTGCAGGGTCCATTCCTCTTTTCCATGAATATACAAAGTCATGAGCCGTCAATGGAGAGCCATCAGACCATTTTGATTCTCTCAAATTGAAAGTAACAGTCAAACCGTCTTCTGATACATCCCAACTCTCAGCGATACCGGGATAAATCACACCGCTTTTCTCTCTAACCAAACCTTCAAATGTCTGATTGATGACATCGCCACCGTCAGAAGCGCCATTTAGGCAAGGGTCGATTGTTTTTGGGTCGGCACCGACATTCCAGTTAAATACGGCTTCATCGGCAGGTTCAACACCCTCTGTAGGAGCTTCTGTAGGTGCCGCAGTTGTAGTTTCAGCAGGCTTGGTGCAACCTGCTAGTGACAATGACAAAATCATTGCCAACACCATTACAATTGCTAATATTCTCTTTTTCATGTTTCCTCCTTAAATCGATATTTATTTATTTTATCCGATCAATGACCGGTAAAATACAAATGAGTTTACTGTTTTATTCAAACAGGTGACACGACACGAAGTGTCCCTTTTCAACTTCTTTAAGTTGCGGAGTAACCTCTCTACATATATCCTTGACATACCTACAACGTGTATTGAAACGGCATCCCTCAGGAGGATTAATGGGACTTTTAACATCACCTTGAAGAATAATCCTCTTATGGGTTTTATTATGCTTAGGGTCCGGGATAGGAATGGATGATAGTAAGGCCTGAGTGTAAGGATGCAATGGATTTCGATACAATTCATTACTGCCGCATACCTCCATGATTTTTCCTAAATACATAACCCCGATTCGGTCAGATATATGCTTGACCATTGATAAGTCATGCGCGATAAAAAGATATGTTAATCCCATATTATCTTGTAAATCCTCAAGCATATTAACAACTTGGGCCTGAATAGAAACATCCAAGGCTGAAATAGGCTCATCACAAACAATCAATTCCGGCTCAACTGCCAAAGATCTCGCAATACCGATTCTCTGACGCTGACCGCCTGAAAATTCATGTGGATATCGACTGGCGTGTTCGCGTTTCAGACCAACCGTTTCCAATAAATCATAAATTTTTTCCAGTTTTTCTTGACCGGAATAAAGATTATGAGTTTCGATGCCCTCGCCGATAATTTCTGATACCGTCATTCTTGTATTTAAAGAGGCATAAGGGTCTTGGAAAATCATCTGAAGTCGCTTCCTATATTTTAACATTTCGTGTTGAGAAATAGTTGTGATATCTTCCCCGTCATATATAATTTGTCCTGCGGTCGGATCATAAAGCCTAACAATGGAGCGCCCGAGAGTTGATTTTCCGCATCCGGATTCTCCAACCAATCCAAAGGTTTCACCGCGATTGATTTCTATCGAGACATCATCAACGGCGGTTAGATATGATTTTGTTTTGCCGAAAAAGCTACTTCCAACTTCAAAGTATTTTTTTAAATGGATTAATTGCAATAAAGGTTTATTGTTTTCCATTTATAGCACCCCCTTCTTATAGCCTTCAACGGATGGCGCATGCTCATGCAACAACCAACAGGAAGATTCATGATTGTTTCCTGCCTTAAACATAGGTGGTTGTTCTTCCTTGCATATCCTCATCACATTTGGACATCGCGTTGAAAATGGACATCCAATGGGTGGATTTAATAAATCAGGAGGAGAACCAGCGATTGGGATGAGTCTTCCTTTTTCTTGTTGGTCCATACGAGGGACTGATTTAAGTAGTCCTCTGGTATAGGGGTGTTGAGGATTTTCGAATACCTCTTCCACGGTTCCTTTTTCCATCGCCATACCACCGTACATGACAATCAAATCCTTGCAAGTCTCTGCAATAACTCCTAAATCATGTGTGATTAATATAATGGATGTGCCCAATTTGCTGGAAATATCCTTCATGATGTCAAGAATTTGAGCTTGTATTGTCACATCGAGTGCTGTTGTCGGTTCATCTGCAATCAGCAGCTTTGGATTGCATGAAAGAGCCGTTGCAATCATGACACGTTGTCGCATTCCTCCTGAAAATTCATGGGGATAGGAATCAATTCTTTTTTCAGCCTCGGGAATGCCCACCAATTTTAGCATTTCCAGAGCTTTTTCTATCGCCTCATGACGACTAATTTTCTGATGTCTTTGAATGACTTCCACCATCAGATTTTTAATTTTAAAAACCGGATTCAATGAGGTCATAGGGTCTTGAAAAATCATAGCGATTTCATTTCCCCTAATATTAGACATTTTAGTATTTGAAAAATTGGTTATATCGACACCGTCAAAAACAATCTGTCCTTCTTTGATTTCTCCGGGGTGATCAATGAGCTTCATAACCGATAAAGCCGTAACGCTTTTACCACTGCCTGATTCTCCTACGATGCCTAGGACATCGCCTTTTTTCATTTTAAAGTCGATACCACGTACAGCTTGAATTTCACCTACATGAGTGTAAAAAGAAGTCTTTAAATGGTTTACTTCCAATATATAATCTTTATTCGTATCCATATTTATTATCCCTTTCTTAGTCTTGGATCTAAAGCGTCTCGCAATCCATCACCTATAAAGTTAAATGCCAGCATGGTAAAGGCAATTGATAAGGCCGGAAAAAACAGTTGATAAGGATAAGTCGTCAATCCGGACAAAGCATTGTTGGCCAAGGTACCCCATGAAGCCATTGGAGCGGAAACACCTAAACCAATGAAGCTAAGGAAAGATTCTGTAAATACAGCAGAAGGAATCATCATGGCCATAGAAACGATTATCGGTCCAATTGCATTTGGAATAAGATGTTTAAAAATAATTTTTCTTTTGGAAACACCCATTACTCGAGCGGCCAGTATGAATTCCTGTTCCTTGAGTGAGAGCATTTGCCCCCTAACCAAACGTGCCATCGAAACCCAGTAAACACTACTTAGGGCAATAATAATATTTGTAAGCCCCCCTCCTCTGAACCAAACCATCAAAAGGATAACATAAAGCACGAGGGGTACTGAATTTATAATATCAACAATTCGCATCATGACATTGTCAACTCTTCCACCTTCATAGCCTGAAATGCTACCGTAGATGACACCTATGAATAAATTGACAAGAGTTGCAATAAAGGCGACTAAAAGGGAAATACGAGCACCATACATGACTCTGGTTAAAAGATCTCTACCCAATCCATCCGTTCCGAATGGGAACATTTTGTTTAATTTTTTTACAGTGGGCTCTGAAACGACTTGATCGTGATATTCAATCGTGAAGTCATAATCATAGCCTTGCTTTGTAGGAAGAAGGTTATAGGAAAAATCCAGAATAACTTCTTCATCCCCAAAGTCATAGGTATAAACCTTGTTGATGACATCTCTTTTCAGAGGATTCAGATTCAGTCGATCTATCAGGACACCTTCAGAAGTCAAGACAAACATATTATAATCGTTTGAGACGTGAAAATAAGTGCCGTCAATTTCGAATAAATCCAGTACGGGTTCGAGATTTTTATATTTATTGATTTGGTCGGAATAAGAATAAGGTGTCAGTGAAGGACCGACCAATCCAAAAAGAATGATTAAAATAATAACAACTATGCCAATCATCGATAATTTATTTTTCTTTAATCGTCTCCAAGCATCTGCCCAATAAGTCAAACTGGGTCTAATGGATTCTTTGTCTTCGCCGGTTTGTTCAACAAACTGAAATTTATCAGGACTCATAGTCTATTTGCCCTCCTTGAATTTGATACGTGGATCTAATAATGCATAAGCGACATCCACAAAGAAAACCATAATCAGGTAAAATACAGCATAAAAGACGGTGACCCCCATAATGGTTGTATAATCTCTATTACTTACGCTTTCAACAAAATATCGTCCAATACCGTTAATTGCAAAAATTTTCTCAACGACAAAGGATCCGGTCAAAATAGCGGCAATCATAGGACCTACATAGGTGACAACCGGTATCAATGCGTTTTTGACAGCGTGTCTTCCAATGACGGACAATTCTGTCAATCCATTAGCTCGGGCAGTCCGAATATAGTCTTGTCTGAGCACTTCCAACATACTTGAACGTGTCAGCCGGGATACAAAGGACAGTGAATATCCGGCAAGAGCCAGGACAGGACCGATATAACTAGCAGGGGTGCTCAGTCCAAAGCTTGGAATCCAACCCAATTTACCGGCAAAGAAATAAATAATCAGTGTAGCGATGACAAAGCTTGGCACGGTGATGCCCAAGGTTGCCATGAACATAACAAAATAATCAATGGGCTTGTTTTGCTTTAAAGCCGATATGACGCCTAAAGGAATACCTAACACAACTATCAGAATAGTAGCGAGTCCTCCTACTTTGGCAGAGGAAGGGAATCCTGAGTAAATCAAATCGTTTACAGTGGTGCCGATTTTAGAATAAGAAGGCCCAAGGTCAAAGGTAATTAAGCCCTTCATGTAATTTAGGTATTGAATGATAATGGGATCGTCCAAGTTATACTTGGCGTTCAGCGCACGCAGAATCTCATCCGGTACCGGTCTTTCTCGGGTGAAAGGTCCTCCCGGAATGGAATGCATCATGGCAAAGGTTAATGTCGTAATAAGTATAATGGTAATCAACATCGAAAAAATGCGTTTCAAGTAATATGTTTTCACAACTGTCTCCTTTCTTAAAATATGACAATCAAATTTATCAGCCAAAATCAGGCTGAATCCTCTTACCACTTTTCGAATATATATACTGACTTGTATACCTAAATATTATCACCTTTGGGCTTATTTTACAATTGATTATAAAAAGATGTCTTTTTTTTCATATTTAAATAAAGATGTTAAGATTTGTTGACAATTTGTATCTAATAAGCGGATAATCTTAAAATCTTTAAAACATTGTCAAATAGAATTAAAAACTAAGAAACACGTCATGAGAGTATTGTGATAAAATAGTATAAATTATTTCAAAAGGTATAATAAAGTGGGGAAATAAGAGATGAGCATTCAGAATCATTTATTGGAATGGTATGATAAAAATCATAGAAAGCTTCCTTTTAGAGAAAATACGGAAGCCTATAGTATTTGGGTTTCAGAAATCATGCTGCAACAAACACAGATGGATACAGTGATACCCTATTATTTACGATTCATGACAAAATATCCGAGCGTAGTTGAATTATCAGAAGCTACAGAAGAAGAGGTGTTTAAGCTCTGGGAGGGATTAGGCTATTATTCTCGAGTTAGGAATATGATGAAATGCGCCAAAGCTATAGTAGAAGAATACAAAGGTCACTTTCCCAATCAATACGATCAACTTATTAAGCTTCCGGGGATTGGTCCTTATACCGCAGGGGCTATTTTGAGTATCGCATTCAATCTACCCTATCCTGCTGTTGATGGCAATGTGATACGTGTTATCTCCCGAATATATGGCATCAAGGAGGATAGCTCTTTGCCTAAAACCAAGAAGATGATTGAAGGTCAAGTGCGAGCTTTGTTGCCACAGGATGTGAGGCATTTTAACCAAGCGCTGATGGAGCTAGGTGCGATGATTTGCACCCCAAAATCTCCCGAATGCTCAAAATGTCCTCTCATGGCAGATTGTATGGCTTATCTATCATGTATGCAAGAGGAGTTGCCATATAAATCCATAAAGCAAAAAAACACGAAAATTTATCTAGCTGTGGCCATCATTGAAAATCAGCATCAATGGCTATTGTGTAAACCAAATAACGGACTTTTGGCTGGACTTTGGGGTTTTCCTTCTGAAGAATCCAAAGACAGGGAGCTTTCCAAAAAAATGATTGAAGCAAAAATATCTAAAGATTTGGAAATGAAGGTCATCGGTGTAAAATTATTAGGCAAAGAAAAACATGTGTTTTCGCATAAAACGTGGATGATGGATATTTATCAATTCCTAATTGAACCTAGCACTAGCCATTCAAAAGAAGCTATCGCAGAAAAAACAAGCGAATATGATTCGGAATACAACTGGATTTCTTTAGATGAAATAGACCGCTATCCTATATCAAACGCCTACAAAAAAATATTAAAATATCTGTAGCAGGAAAGTGTTTTCCAGACAACATTTTTAAAAAAAATCTTCTGATATAATCTTTTAAACACATATTATATAGGAGGAAATATGATTAAGTTAATTGGTATTTTAATTATTTTAATTGGCTTTTACAAAAAGTACAATCCAATTGCGGTTGTACTCACAGCAGGTATTGCAACAGGGCTGGTAAGTGGTATTGGTTTCATGCAAATACTGGACGTACTTGGTACGACTTTTGTGAACACACGATACATGTCATTGTTTCTCATCACTTTACCTGTCATTGGCATCTTAGAAAGATACGGACTAAAAGAGAGATCGGTTATGTTGATTAAATCCATGAAATCCGTTACATCGGGCAGGGTGATTATTATTTACACCTTTTTCAGGGAATTAGCTGCAGTCTTTGGTTTAAGACTTGGAGGACATGTACAGTTTGTCCGACCTTTAGTTTATCCAATGGCCTACGGAGCTGCCGAGAAAAATTTAGGTCAAGTCAATGAAGAAACAGATGAATTGATTAAAGGTCTTTCTGCTGCGTCAGAAAACTATGGTAACTTTTTCGGACAGAATGTTTTTCCTGCTGCTGGAGGCGTATTACTAGTAGTTGGAACTTTTGAGGCAATGGGAATCAATCTTGTACCCATGGAGGTTGCGAAGGCTTCTATACCCATAGCGGTTATTGCTTTTGTCTACTGTATTGTTCAAAGCTTGTTATTCGATAAAAAAATTACAAACATACAATCGACTCAAAAAATAGAGAAAGGAGTCTAATTATGCAAAACATTCTATTAGAAACGATGTATATATTGTCTGGATTGGTTGGAATAGCGGCAGCTTTTCACGCATTAAGAGATAAAAACCATCCACATCCTAAAGAAACAGCTGCATTTTGGGGAATTTTTGGAGGAATATTTATTTTTGGGAAATATCTTCCGGGATATATAAATGGAATTTTAATTATTGTGATAGGTGTATTAGCAGCTCTCAATAGAGTTGTTGAAGGATCTATGAAAACGGCAGACGAGGATAAAAGAGAAGCAAGCGCTATTAAAATAGGAAACAATCTTTTTATTCCGGCCTTAACAATAGGTGTAGTGGCCTTTATTGTAGGTCAATACATTCCAAGTCTGGGAGCATTAGTAGGTTTAGGACTCGGGTCATTGATTGCGACAGGACTGGCTATGGTCATGACAAAGACCGAGGTTCAAAATATTTCTTTTGAAGGAAGCCGTCTGTTATTAAGCGTTGGAACAGCTGCAATACTTCCGCAGCTTTTGACGGCGTTGGGAGCACTCTTTAATGCTGCTGGCGTTGGACAAGTCATTGCGACAGGCATTGGCGGTGTTATTCCTGAAGGAAACTTGTTAGCGGGCATTATAGCTTATTGTTTAGGCATGGCTATATTTACAATGATAATGGGAAATGCTTTTGCTGCATTTGCAGTCATAACAGCGGGTATTGGCATGCCTTTTGTATATGCTTATGGTGCGAACCCTACAGCTATTGGAATACTAGCATTAACTGCTGGATACTGTGGAACGCTCATGACACCGATGGCAGCTAATTTTAATGTAGTGCCGGCGGCTTTATTAGAAACAACAAATAAGAATCGTGTAATTATTGCTCAAGCACCGTTTGCACTTGTGTTGCTTCTGACTCATATTGTATTAATGTACATGTGGGCTATTTAGATAGGAGGATTATGTGAGAGTACTTATAACCGGATTTGATCCTTTTGGCGGAGAGAAAATGAACCCATCCTTCGAGGCTGTCAAACAAGTGCAAATTCAGAATCAAGAAATTGAAATCATTAAGCTTGAGGTTCCTACTGTTTTTTACAAGGCCATGAAAACAATCGAAGAAGAGATAGAAAAATCAAGACCTGATATTGTCATCTGCACAGGACAGGCCGGAGGTAGGACGGATATTACAATTGAAAGGATAGGCATTAATGTGATTGATGCCAGAATCCCTGACAATGAAGGACAGCAACCCATAGATGAGAAAATAGATGCAAATGGAGAAGATGGATATTTTTCAAATCTTCCTGTCAAAGCCATGGTCAGGAGTCTAAAAAACAATGACATTCCGGCTTCTGTCTCAAATACAGCGGGTACCTTTGTATGCAACTACCTATTATATGGTGTTATGCACCTCGTAAAAACAAAATATCCGGAGATGAGAGCAGGATTTATTCACGTCCCGTTTTTGCCGGAACAGGTGACTGATAAAAAAAATATGCCTAGCATGTCCATGGAGATGATGTCTAAAGCCTTCGAAATTGCGATTGAGACCGCACTTACAACCGAAGTGGATGTTAAAGAAATAGGTGGGACATTACATTAAATGACTCAGTACTTATTTGTATACGGTACTTTGATGAAAAACTGCAGAAACCACAAAGCATACCTTGAAGGCAGATATAAAAGTAGCTATCAGGCGTATGCTAAAGGCAAAATCTTTCATCTTCAAAACAAAATGTATCCGGCGTTACTAGGAGGAAAAGGAAGGGTTCAGGGAGAGCTTTATGAGGTCATTGATCCTGAAGATACTTTTAGCATGATGGACCAGCTAGAAAATTATTATCATGATAATGCTTATGCGAGCGAATATTTGAGAGTTCCTATCACGGTTGAAAAAGAAAATGGTGAGACGGTACAAGCCTACGTGTATTTTTATCATATTACTGATATTGATGAATTTAATCAAAATGCGGTATACATTGAGAACGGTAACTGGAAGGAATTTATTTATTGCAGACGCTAATTGATTGACAACCTTCTGTGCTTCATATTACAATAATATGAGCCACAGGAGGTTTTTTATGCTTAAAGAATTTTTCAATCAAGATAATCAGAATGAGATGACGACTTATTTTCTTGACGTGTTATCTCA
Organism: Tissierellales bacterium; assembly: GCA_016938195.1. Classification (GTDB taxonomy): domain Bacteria; phylum Bacillota; class Clostridia; order Tissierellales; family Dethiosulfatibacteraceae; genus JAFGVC01. The sequence continues at coordinate 18,604 of JAFGVC010000027.1, forward strand.
TAAAGGCATAGAAATGGAATTTAAGAAGGATGCTGTGATTCAAACAGATCCGGATTGTGTTTATGTTGTGAAAGAAGGAATGGTTTCAAGAGAGATTTTTAGCAAGGATGGAAAGCAAGCGACGCTTTTTTTATTAGTTCCCGGAACCATCTTTGGAGAAATGGAATTCTTTGACAACTATAAAGAGACTTGTGTGTCTTCTATAGCGATATATCATCATACAGTGGTATCTAAAATCAGTAGAGCCTTGATTGAAAAAGAACTGACTGAAAATTTAAAGGTATATAAATATTTCATGCATAGCATCACCCGAAAATACAATATTTTGCTAATGAAAGTGGCCGATACGCATTTTAATGATTTCAGAGGGAAATTGGCTAGTACATTGATAAGATTTTCGATCATTGAAGAAGGTGATTTTTTTGATGGTGCACACATTAAAAACATCAAATCAATTACCATGTTTGCAAAATATTTGTCTTGTAATCGAAGCACATTATCTAGTACGCTTTCGGAATTTCAAGACGAAGGGATTATATCTCTTGAAAAAAATATCATTACTATTATAGACAAAGATAAATTGATAGCTAATGTTAACTTCATATGGTAAAATATTCTCACTAGAAAAATATCTTAGAATTTATTTCATCAAAAAGAGGAAAAAATTATGTATGGAGATATTGTATTTGTAGAAAGAAAGCCCATGTGGTTTAGCGACATTAGCCACCTTTTAAATGAACATAGCTCATGGATTGATCATTTGATATTAAGATTTGTATTGTATAAGCATTATGGCATAGAGATTGAGGATCAACAAATCATTCATTTTCATTGCCCTAGTATTTTACATCTGGATAAAGCTTCAGTCGAGCAGGTTACGGTAGAAGGTTTTTTGAAACAGAACGGGACACTGCAGTATGATTATGAAATCAATGGTTCTTATGATAGAACCGAGATAGTTGCTCGTGCCAAATCTGTCCTAAAGACTGATTTTGGCGGGTATCACGTGAATCGCAATAATTGTGAAGACTTTGCTGTTTGGTGTAAAACAGGTGACAGATACAATCGTCAGAGCCCATTTTATACAACGTATAACACGTTATCCTTTACATCTAAAAGTGTACGAAAAAAAATTGCGACAGTCGCGATTGCATTTCTAGGCATGTCAGGTCTATAAAAAACAATCCCCCCGGTTATCATGAAAAAACCAGGGGGATTTTTAAGGAGGACTATTTTGAGCCATCAAAGAGATGGCATGCGACAAAATGACCGGGAGAAATTTCTTTTAAAGAGGGTTCAGTTTCCCTACAGATGTCTTCAGCATAATTGCAACGATTTGAGAAGCGACAATTGGCTTTAGGATTGATTGGAGAGGTAATCTCACCCTTCAAAATAATTTTTTCGCTTCTTTTATCGAGAGAAGGTCTTGGAATCGCAGATAATAAAGCTTGTGTATAAGGATGTACAGGATGTGTAAAGAGCTCTTCTGAAGGAGCCTTCTCAACAATTTTACCTAAATACATGACAGCTATATCATCTGAAAAGTGATTGACTACTGATAAGTCATGAGTAATAAAAATGTAGGTCAATCCAAGCTGCTTTTGTAGCGATTTCATTAAATTGAGAATTTGTGCCTGTATTGAAACATCCAGTGCCGAAACGGGTTCATCACAGACAATGAATTCGGTATTTAATGCAAGGGCTCTTGCAATCCCGATTCGTTGCCTACGACCTCCATCGAGTTCATGAGGATAGGTATTAATTAATCTTCTAGATAAACCTACAAGATCCATCAATTCCAAAACACGATTGTATCGGTCTTCTTTGTTGACAATCAACTTATTAAGCTTGATAGGCTCTTCGATTATTTGACTGACACTCATTCTAGGGTCAAGAGAAGAAAAAGGATCTTGGAAAATAATCTGCATTTCTTTTCTCAACTCGCGCATTTCATTCTTGTCAATTGACAAGATGTTTCTACCTTTATAAAGAACTTCTCCACCGGTAGCTTCTAGAAGCCTTAAAATGACTCTACCTGTTGTTGATTTGCCACAACCTGATTCACCTACAATCCCTAAGGTTTTACCTTTTTCAATAGAAAAATTGACATCATCAACCGCATGAAGCTTTCCTTTAGGGGTATCAAAATATTTCTTAAGGTTTTTTACTTCTAACAATATCTCAGACAATTTGATTTCTCCCTTCTATTCTTGATGGCGACCTAATTTAAAATCAATATCGGTCGCATATAAATGACATTCGGTGTAATGATTTTCAGAGAAAAAGATTTTTTGAGGGGACTTTTCTCTGCAAATAGGCATAACATAATCACATCGATCTGCAAAAGAACAACCTGTGGGTAAATTATAAGGGTCTGACATAAGTCCTTTTATGGGTTTTAATTCGGCCTTTCTGTTATCTATATTAGGAATTGAATTAAAAAGTCCTTCTGTATAAGGGTGCTTAGTAGTTAGGAAAATATCCTGCAAGCTTCCTTTTTCAACAATGCGTCCTGCATACATAATCGCTACATCATCGCATACCTCTGCAACAACTCCTAAATCGTGAGTAATCAAAATCATGGACATCTCATATTTAGTCTTCAATTCCTTCATCAGCTCTAATACTTGGGCTTGAATCGTTACATCCAGAGCCGTAGTAGGTTCATCGGCGATCAGAAGCTTTGGGCTACAGGATAAAGCAATAGCGATAATAACTCTTTGCTTCATGCCTCCTGAAAACTGGTGGGGATAATCATTTCTTCTGTTGCCAGGTATTCCAACCAATTCAAGCATTTCTTCAGCTTTTTTGTTAGCTTTTTCTTGATTAAGCTTCTGATGGATCATGATAGCTTCAGCGATTTGATCTCCTACTGTGATGACGGGATTTAAGGCCGTCATAGGATCTTGAAAAATCATAGACACAATATTGCCACGCATTCGCTCCATTTCTTTTTCGGAAATATTAAAAATATCCGTATCATCCAATCGTATAGTACCACCAATAATTTTCCCCGGAGGATGAGGGACCAGTCTCAAAATGGACATAGCTGTTGTGGTTTTTCCTGCGCCTGTTTCTCCGACAAGTCCGAGAGTTTTACCCTTTTGAAGTTTAATATCGATTCCATTGACAGCCGATACAGTTCCGTCATCGGTTACATATTGAACCTGAAGATTTTCTATATCTAATAAATAATCATTCATCTAAATTCACCCCTATTTTAACTTTGGATCCAATGCATCCCTTAGACCGTCTCCGATAAGATTTAAAGACAAAACAGCTAGTACAATAGCCATTCCCGGATACATAACAATATACATATGGTCTCTGATGTAATTTCTTCCACCGGCTAGCATGCCACCCCATTCAGGAGTCGGCGGTTTTATCCCGAGTCCTATGAAGCTTAAAGATGATGTTGCCATGATGGCTGTCGCTACCTTTAACGTAGAAAAAACAATAATGGGAGCCATGGAATTAGGCAATACATGCTTAAGAATGATTGTATGGTCTTTGGCGCCAATCGCTTTGGCTGCTTCTATAAATTCTTGGTCCTTTACACTTAATACCGAGGCGCGTACTACCCTTGCAAAGCCCGGAATATTGGATATACCGACGGCAATCATTAGATTTACAATGCTAGCCCCTAGAGCGGCTACAATAGTAATGGCTAAAAGAATGGTTGGAATCGCTAAGAGAACATCCAAAACACGCATGATGGCATTGTCTAGACGCCCACCGTAATAACCGGCGATAGCACCGAGAAAGCCTCCGATGGATAAGGCGATACTGACTGAAATCACACCAACGAAAAGGGAAATCCGAGTACCATAAACTATCCTGGCAAAAATATCGCGACCAAATTCATCTGTTCCAAAAAGATGGTCTTGGCTTGGAGGTTGAAATCTTTCCTTGACATTAATTTTTATGGCTTGCTCGTTATAATCAGCCAATAAAGGGGCAAATAAAGCCACAAGTATAAATATAGCGATAAGGATGAGCCCTGCTATAGCGGCTTTGCTTTTTCGCAATCTTCGCCATACGTCAGCTGACTGGCTTCTTTTTTTGCTTTTATCTAACATATTCAAGCCTCCTATCTGTAATTTGCCCTGATTCTAGGGTCAATGTAAGCATACAGTATATCAATAATCAAATTGACGATACTGAAAGAAAGAGCAAATACAATGATACATCCGAGAACCATTGGGGTGTCTTTTCTTTGAATGGATTCGACCATGAGCCGTCCGATACCCGGCCAAGAAAAGACGGTTTCGGTAAGAACCGCTCCTCCCAAAAGGATGCCGAACTCAAGACCAATTACAGTGATTGCAGGGATTAAAGCATTTTTCAAGGCGTGTTTTCTTATAACTATATTTTTGCTGACACCTTTAGCTTTTGCAGTATTGATGTAATCTTGACGCACAACCTCCAGCATTGAAGAACGTGTTGTACGTGTAATGCTGGCCGTGGATGCTATTGCAAGCGTGAAAGCAGGCAAGACAAGACTTTTTAGGCCATCCATGCCACCGGAAGGAAACCATCTGAAATTTAAAGAAAAGGCAATAATCAATATTAATCCCGTCCAGAACGAAGGCATTGAGACACCTACTAGGGCAAATATCATGCCCACACTGTCAAAAATCGAATATTGTTTGGTGGCCGATATGATACCTATAGGAATTGAGATAATAATAGAAATTATGATGGCGCTAATCGTTAATTTGAAAGTATTGGGAAATCTTTGTCCAATTTCTCCGACTACTGTTTTACCTGTTGAATAGGAGGTGCCGAGATCTCCCTTTAACAAATTTGTCATGTATCTTCCGTATTGGACAATAACCGGATCATTTAAACCCATTTCTTCCCTTAGAGCCCGAATAGACTCTTCTGTGGCACCGTCCCCTAAAATCATGGATGCGGCATCACCGGGTGTCAGGTTGATGATGAAAAAAACAAGAAACGTGACCCCTATCATAACAGGAATCATCATTGCTATTCTTCTGAATATATATTTATACATAATGCCTCCCAATCTGAGTACGGACAAAATCGTGAGATTTGATAAAATGATGTTTGGCGATCCAATCTATATCAGACCGCCAAGCATGACTAAAAATTAATAATGGATTTTCTCTATATTCCAAAGTCCTTGAGGGCTTAGTTCAACATCTTTAAGTGCGGCATTTGCACCGACGATATTATTTTTGATGAACAATGGAACGATAGGCGCCTCTTCCATGATATATTGATGGAATTCATTGTATAGGCCGATACGTTTCTGAAGGTCAAGCTCTTTTCTAGCGTCAACGATATAGTTATCAATCTTTTCGTTATTGATTCTTGAGAAATTCATGCCACCTATATTTTCAGAATAGTAAAGCGGAGTAATTGTTGAGTCAGGATCCGGATTAGATGTCCAGCCTAAAACGAAAGTTTCTTCTTCACCCTTCATCAATACATCGATGTAAGTACCCCATTCAAACATTTCGATTTCAGCAGTGACGCCTATTTCCATCAGGTTGCCTTGAATAATCTCAGCAATTCTCTTTCTTTCATCGCCTGAAGCCCAGATAGTGGTCGTGAAACCATCCGGATAACCGGCTTGTGCCAACAATTCTTTTGCCTTCTCAGGATTATACTCATAATCTGAGGCTTTGAATCCAAGCATAGAAGGAGCCAATACGGATTTAGCTTCTGTTCCTGCACCTTCAATAGCGACGATCATGATGGCTTCTTTATCGATAGCATAGTTTAAGGCTTGTCGGACTAATTTGTTGTCATAAGGCGCTTTTTCATTATTCATACCAAAGAAATCAACTCGGGTAGAAGGATTTTGGTAAAGTGTCAGGTCAGCGTTGTCTTCTACTTTGCCGAGATCAATTGTTTGAAGCTCGTCAACGATATCAACTTCACCCGTTTCCAAAGCGATAGTTCTTGAAGTTCCTTCAGGAATAACGCGGAAAACAATCTTAGCCATTTGACCCATATTGTCAGCGTCATAATAGTTTTCGTTTTTAGCTAATACCACTCTGTCGCCTGAAGCCCACTCAACAAAGGTATATGGACCTGAGCCAACCGGGTTTTTGAATTCGTCGCCTGATTCTACATAAGCTTCAGGAACGATAGATGCGCCGGCGTGTACCAATGTGTATAAGAATGGTGCAAAAGCGATTTTAGTTGTGATTTTTACTGTATAATCATCTACAATCTCAATAGATTCAACTTCACTCAATACGTGCTGTACCTTAGGCATTGTTTGTGATCGCTCAAGACTATATTTGACATCCTTGGAGGTCATAGGTGTGCCATCATGGAATGTTACACCCTCTTTAATCTTGATAACCCATTCAGTATCAGAAGGCTGTTCCCAAGATTCAGCTAAGTCAGGCACGACTTCAAAATCAGTGTTTAATTTGAACAGTCTGTTAAACAGAAGGAAGGATACTCTTTCTGATTTGGTATCATTATGGCCTTGTGGGTCTAATGATGTGATATCTGCAGAAAGCGCGATAACGAGCTCCTCTTTAACCGGCGCAGCAGGCTCTGTAGCTGCGGTTGTATCCTCTTGACTTGGTGCTGCAGTAGTGGTTTCTGCCGGTTTAGAGCAGCCAACTCCCAAAGATAAAACCAAAACAAGAATCAATAATAATGATAATCCTCTTTTTTTCATATTTCTCTCCTCTTTTTCTTTTGAATTTTGTGGATATATTTTAAAAGGTTGCCCTTTTAATACCTATTTAAAATTTTTAGCATAATCAATCAATATAAGTTGAAGCTTTTGCATCGATTCAACGTCTAGATATTCATCGTCTCCATGCCAATTGGCTCCGGAGGGACCAAATTCTATGGCCGGTATACCTTTAGCAGCGAAGAAACGACCGTCAGAGCCACCATGTTGACCGGAAAAGGTAATTTCGGCTTTTGGAGTGACAGCTTTGATTGACAATTCAAGTTGTCTGATATAATCGCTATTTGGATCAACCCGCACGCCATGTTCTATGGATCGGACAACAACCTCGCCATCGATGGCACTCTCTATATCTCTTACAATAGTTTCCGGGTTGACATGAGGAACATAGCGAATATCCAGTCCCATGACACATCGATCAGGCACCCGGTTGTAGATATCCCCTCCTGTAATCATAGCTAAATTGACAGTTGAAGATTCATAAAAATCACTTCCCTCAGATAATACCGGTAAAGCACGAATGATTTCAAAATTAGCTATTGATTTTTCAATGGCATTGATGCCGGTCCAAGGTCTAGATCCATGTGCGGATACGCCTTTTGTGACGATGTCCATAATGATAATACCCTTTGCTTGCACAGATATATTCATAAGTGTAGGCTCTGTGCAAATAACAAAATCACCGACATAGCCTTGTTCAACTAAATATTTACTGCATTTTTTTCCGCCTGTTTCTTCATCCGTAACCAACTGCAGCATGACTTTGCAATTGAGCTTTTCATTTTTAAGCGCAATCATAGCTCCAATCATGGCGACACAGCCACCCTTCATATCAGCAGACCCTCGACCATAAATTCTCCCGTCTTTTTCGTAAGGGAGAAACTGGTCTTTTTGACCGGATACGACATCTAAATGGCCATTGAAGACCAATGTTTTAGGCCCTTCGCCGATAGTAGCGACAAAGCTTCTAAAGCCTTTATTGTCAACGATTTCCCCATGAATTCCGTGATTAGCAAGATGTTCAATCACAAAATCGAGGGCCAAGTCAACTTGACTTCTAATGGAGGAATCATAGGTGATGAGTTTTTTCAATAATTGCATTTCGTTCATGAAATGGCTCCTCTTCTTAAGTATTTATCAAACCAACGAGTTATTTCATCAAGTCTCTTTTTTTTGCTTTGCGGCCTTCCTTTTACTATTAATCCATGATTTTCTCCTTCAAAGAGGCAAAATCGAGCTTCCTGACCCATAAATCGAAGGGCTGAAAAAAGATTCAGAGATTCGGTATAGTGACATCTTCGATCATCCTTGCCGTGAATGAATAATATAGGCGTGTTGATTTGATTGGCTTGAAAAATCGGAGAATCCTTAATATAAGTCTCCAGGGAGGTCCAAGGTGTTTCACCGTTCATATATTCAATTGCAAAATCGGTGCCAATATCGGTTGATGTAAAGGAAGTCATCAAATTACTAATTCCTCTTTCTGAGACAGCCGCACTAAAACGATTCGTATGAGCTACAATATAATTCGTCATATAACCGCCATAGGATCCACCGATTACGCCCAAAAGCTCCTTGTCAATTTGGGGAAAATCTTTTAAGACAGTATCGGTAAAATCCATCAGTTCCTGAAAAGGCAAATCGGCAAAATGTCCGCGAATATTAGAAAAATCATCGCCGGCAATACCACTCCCACTTGGATTGGCATAAAATACGAAATATCCAAGAGAGCATAACAGCTGGGCATCGTGATTGTAAACATCCGAGTAAGCCATTTTAGGACCTCCGTGTATCATGAGAATACCTGGATATTTTCGGTCCTGAATAGCTTGGACCGGCGGGAATACCCATCCTTCTATAGAGGTATTATTTGAGAAAAGCTTAATTTTTTCAGGTGTTGACAGCATTTTTTCTTTTAACCAAGCGTTGTGGCTAGTTAAGCAAATTAATCGCTGCCCTTGCAGACAATAAAGCTCATGAAGCTCAAGATTTTTAAGTCCAACTAAGTATATCCCTTGATGTGTTATACAGTAGGCATGGATAGCCGTGAGACTGGTTTCGATTACGGTTGTTTGTCCATTCATTTGCGTTTGATAAATCAATTGGCGACTACCGACATTGCGGATGCTATAAACACACCCATCAAATGCAAACATAGGAGAAGAAGTCGAAAATGCACAATCTGTAATGATGTTGGGATGTTCGTTACTGAAATCAATCGGCTGTCCCAATGCTTCAAATTCAAGGGAGCGGGCGGATACCTTGTAAAGCTGCTGATGGTCATTTCTGCTTTGGACGCTTAGATTGACACCCGCAAACACAATATATTCTTCTGAGACAGAAGAAAGATAATCTATTCTATAATTCTGAAGCTGACAACGGGTCAATTCTTCAGTAGCAAGACGATATAGATAAAGCTGACTGGCAACAGGTTTAAATATTTTTTTGTCAAAAGCTGTGAAAGCAATACGAAGATGAGTACGATCAAAAACAATTTGCGCCACATCCATATCCAAGGAAGTAATCAGATGAATAGACCGTCCTTTTAGGTCTGAACGCATCAGACTATTGACCTTGTTTCCGGTCACACCCTTTCCTTCTTCAAAAAATGGCGCAAAAGAGCTGCATTTGACAGATGAGTTACAATTGTCATCTTGTATGATTGCAGTAAAATAGATATGTTCATCCATTATTTCAAAGCTACCGATCTTGAAAGGCACACATGCCAATAAGGTTAGAGATTCGGAGGACAGCTCAAAAAGATATAGTTCAGTGGCATCACCTTTAATCACAGAGAATACTATGCCTTGTTGATAAAAAGAAAAGTCGTCCGGCTCAAAAGGCAAAGAGAGATAATGTGTTTGATTTGTGGAAAGCTTCATGGCGCAAACAAGTTTATGGTATCGATTGTGTTCAAGATTTGATTCGTTGACAAAATACAAAAGAATATCATTTTCTTCATTAACTTTTAGACCGGACAAAACTTGAATATTTAGAAAATCATCGGCTTTAATCATCTCTTTCATGTCTTCACCTCGAAATTATACTTGCAAAAGTTGTACCAATAGAACATCTTTTAAAAACATTTACAATTATTCTGTGTTATTATAGAATAAATGAGAAATAAAATCAGGGAGCGGAAAACATGAAAAGTATCGCCGTTGTGACGGATTCAATTTATAAAAGCAATCGACGAAGTAATGTCGGAGATACAATCCGTAGCAATCTTCTCGAGGTTTTCGGCAATGATGTCGCCGTCAACAATTACTATATCGATAGACTTAAATATGGTGATTTGATTAAAGAAGATATTGTGATTGTCATGGCCGGATCAAGAGCTATAAAAGTAAAGGATTATGTTTCCAATCCGGATAAGATGGTGTTGGCAAAAAGAACCTTTCTAAAAAACAGCATCTATCCTTTGTTTGCAATACCTGAAAACACGGATGTTCTAGTGGTCAACGACGACATAGAAACTGTGTTGGACTCCGTTTCCTCATTGTACAATATCGGTGTCAAACACGTAAATCTCATCCCATATGAGCAGGGTAAGGACTACCGACATATTCGCTATGCCGTTTCTCCGTCAGAACCGGAGCTAGTCCCCGACTATATCGAAAAGGTTTTGAACGTGGGTAGTCGGGTCGTTGATATACCAACGATGCTTCAGATTATCAGCGAGCTTGGGATTAATAGCAAGACAGTGCAACAAAATCTATATTATTATTACCAAAAAATATTTAGTGCGAATGAAAGTGTTACAGAAAATTACAACGACTTGATCAGGAGGACTGAGGAGCTTGATTATTTGCTTGACTTATCGCATGATGGCATTCTATTGACTAATGATGAAGGAACAATTCTCATTTCAAATAAAAAATTCATGGAAATATTTGACATAAAAAGTGATATTTTGGGCAGAAAATTGCATGATATATTGGAAGAGGTTGACATTGCCAAATATTACAAAGATGATTATTCAGACGATTTGATTAACTTCAAGAAGAAATATATCAATCTGGAGAAAAAGAATATCGTTCACTACAATAACGAAGCGAGAATGTATTTCAGCTTTCAAGAAATCACCTATATCAAGAAGCTAGAGCAGAATTTATCGCAGAAGCTCAGACAAAAGGGACAGATTGCAAGATATCATTTTTCGGATATCATTACTTATTCAGACAATGTGCAAAGGGTCATAGAAAAAAGCAGAAAAATTGCCGGAACAGACTTGACCGTTATGATAACAGGCGAAAGCGGAACGGGTAAGGAGGTACTGGCACAAGCCATCCACAACGAATCGGGACGTAAAAATCAACCCTTCATTGCAATTAATGCAGCGGCCATACCTGAAAACCTCCTTGAAAGTGAGCTGTTCGGATACGTTGGCGGATCTTTTACAGGAGCATTGAAAAGCGGAAAAAAAGGACTGTTTGAATTAGCCAATAACGGAACCATCTTTTTAGATGAGATTGGAGATATGCCTAACCATCTTCAGTCCAAGCTCTTGCGTGTATTGCAGGAGAGACAGATTACACCTATTGGGTCTGAAAGCATTATAGATATTGACGTGCGTATTATTGCAGCCACGCATCGCAATCCACTCAAAATGACTGAGGAGGGTGGCTTTAGAAAGGATTTGTTCTACAGACTCAATGTATTTCAGCTTGAACTACCGCCTTTACGCAATCGATCAAATGATATTATTCCCTTGATGCACTATTTTACAGATCAACGTTTTACCTTTAATAAAGAAGCCATCGAGGTACTACACGGCTATCATTGGCCCGGTAATATCAGGGAGCTACACAACGTTGCCAATTATCTTTCAATTATAGAGGAAAATAGTCAAGTTGACTTATCGGCGCTCCCAAGGTACATTATTGACAGTGTCTATAGTCCTGAGAATCAAAAACAAGAGATGCAAATAGAAAAAGAGCAGCTCGTCATCAGTGAAAAAACGGATGAGAAAATGACGCGCGAAGTGTTGCAGGCTATCAAAACACTTAACGATATGGGTAAATCAGCCGGTAGAAAGCACATCATATTACTGATGAAAAGGCAGGGAATTGAAATAGGAGAAGGCAAGCTAAAAAAAATCCTACTAACAGTAAAAGATTTAGAAATGATAGATGTCTATCAAGGAAGAACCGGAAATATTTTGACAGCGAAGGGGAAAGCATACTTAAAAATAGATGATCAAATCGAAAACAGGACTTAAAAAAGGATAATAAACAGGATTAAATCCTATAAAACAACCCATTAATAATACAGGAGAGACAAAATGGAAGATTTATATTTAAAAATACTGAATGAAGAGCTCATTCCCGCGTTAGGATGTACAGAACCAATAGCTGTTGCATACGCTGCAGCAAAAGCGAGAGATACCTTGGGAGCTATGCCGGAAAAGATGGATGTAGCCTGTAGCGGCAACATCATCAAAAATGTGAAGGGTGTTATTGTGCCGGGCACACATAATATGAAAGGCGTTGACACGGCAGCCGTTTTAGGTGCAGTCGCCGGAGATCCGGATGCGAAGCTGCAGGTACTTGCAGGCGTGGAAGAAAAGCACGTTGAAATCACAAAAGCGCTATTGAAGGACAAAATGTGTCGAGTCACATTGGAAGAAGGCGTAGAAAATCTATATATAAAAGTATTAGCCTCGAAAGGAGAAGACTCTGCCGAAGTTATCATCAAGGACCAACATACCAATATTATCTCTATAAAGAAAAACGGCGTGACGATATATAATAAAGAACAGGATATTGAAGACAACCCATCAAAGCAAAAGAGCAATGCAGATTTTTTGACGGTCAGAGGCATATATGATTATATCAATACAGTCGATACGAAGACCTTAAAAGACTTATTGGATATCCAGATCAGCATGAACATCAAAATTGCGGAAGAAGGTCTCCACAAGCCTTTCGGCGCAAATGTCGGAAAAGTGCTTCTCAAAACTTATGGAAATGAAGTAGACAACATGGCAAAAGCATATTCTGCAGCAGGCTCAGACGCCAGGATGGGAGGTTGCACATTGCCGGTTGTGATTAATTCAGGCAGTGGCAATCAAGGATTGACCGTTTCATTGCCGGTCATTACCTATGCTAGATACCTAAAAGCATCGGACGAACAACTGTATCGCGCATTAGCACTAAGCAATTTAATAGCCATCTATATTAAAAAGGGAATCGGCAAATTATCTGCTTATTGTGGCGTTGTCAGTGCTGCCACAGGGAGTGGCGCAGGCATTGCGTATCTTGAAGGGGCTCCCTTTGAGGTCATTAGCAAGACCATCACCAATACCCTTGGAAATACTTCAGGTATTCTATGTGATGGCGCAAAGGCTTCTTGTGCAGCTAAAGTAGCTTCAGCTGTAGATTCGGCTATCATGGGTTATCATATTGCAAAGGAAGGCTACACATTTTCGGCAGGAGAAGGACTTGTGAAAAGCAGCGTTGAATCGACGATTAAAAGTATTGGAAGAGTCGCAAAAGAAGGCATGAAAGAGACAGATGTTAAAATTTTAAATATTATGCTTGAAGATTAAGAAATCTCTTTAGATTGACAAAATGTCATCCTTGTAAAATGCATAAAAATAAGGTATGATGATTATTAGTCAAAATTCTAGAGGAAACTAATGGATAGAAAAAATTACATTCAAGGATTAATATACGGAGGCCTAGCTTTTACCTTATGGGGCTTCCTTCCTTTATATTGGAGAACAGTGAGCGCGATTAGTCCTTATCAGGTTTTTGCGCACAGGGTGGTCTGGTCGTTTATATTTGTTGTGATTTTGATGAATATGAGAAAAGAATGGAAGCCTTTCTTTTTTCTAATCAAAGATATCAGAAATTGGCCCGGGATAGTGGCACCTGCCATGACGATTTCTTTTAACTGGCTTCTTTTCATCTGGGCGGTCAACAATGGATACGTATTAGAATCGAGCTTGGGATATTACATCAATCCGTTGGTGCTCACACTTATCGGAGCCGTTTTTCTCAACGAAAAACTCAATCGGCTTCAAATGATCGGCATTGCATTTGCTACCGTTGGAGTAGCTATTAAATCAATCTCGTATGGGCGGATTCCCTATATTGCACTTTCATTAGCCTTCTCATTTGCTATCTATGGTGTATTGAAAAAGAGGTCCAAGTTGAAATCTCTCTATGGCCTTGGATTTGAAACCTATGTGGTCAGCCTGCCGGCCTTAATCTATATTTTGTTTTCAGAATTTCAAGGCCATGGCATCTCAGGCAACCTGAGCTGGTATTATTGGATTCTCATTGCCTTTAGTGGCGTAGCGACAGCCATTCCGTTGCTTTTGTATGCTGAGAGCACCAAAAAATTACCGTTAACCGTTTTAGGATTTTTGCAATATATCGCGCCAACGCTTATGCTGATTCTAGGTGTTTTTGTCTACCGGGAACCCTTTGACAGTATCTCATTGATAGCTTTTGGTCTGATATGGATTGGACTGGCCTTCTTTTCATATTCACAATACCGGTTGCTTAAAAGAAAAAAATAAGATAAAAAAATATTTCAATATTTTTTCGACCAACTATCGACGTTGGTTTTTTATTATGGTATTATATGACAAACAGAGTAGGGAAGATGCGTTAAGTGTTAAGGGATGGGGAGTGGCCCTTAGACGAAAGGATGATCCTGCGATATCTTTCTTCTTCCGCTGTTAAAGTAGAAAATCTATTTTATTGCGGGAGTATTGCTCAATCTTAGGAGGATTTATGAAGAGTGATACTTTAAAAAGCAAGAGCTTTTTATCAACCCGGTCTCTTGTGACAGTCAGTTTACTGATAGCGATTAGCATTGTATTGGCCAGAATATTTGGCATCATGGTTCCGGTTGCCGGATTACCGGCGCTCAAAATCAATTTTTCAGCCGTTCCGTTGCTGATGGCCGGAATATTCTACGGTCCCCTGGCAGGATTTATTGCCGGTGCTTTATCAGATGTTATTGGCTACATCATCAACCCGATGGGACCCTATTTTCCGGGATTTACCATTACAACAGCTTTGACAGGTATGATCCCAGGGCTCATATTCAAAACAGTGAGAAACAACCCCAGACTGTCAAAAATCAATTTCAACTATATCAATGCAGGCTTTATCGCGTTGATGACGGTCGGACTCGGTTACGCCTTTTACTTAAAAGGAGTACTGACCTTTGACCAAGGCATAGCCTATAATGGCATACCCATTCACACGGCTATGATTGCACTGATTGGTGCGATTGTTCTGGCTTATGCCGCTATCCCGTTTTACATTGATAAAACGGTCAAATTTGAATCGAAGCTTTATGCCTTCGACAAAATATATTTTGTCGTGAGCGTTACCCAGATGATCTGTTCCTTGATGCTAAACACCTATTTTCTTTCAATCATGTTTGGCAAGGGATTTCTGGTCTTTCTTCCTACACGAATCATGACCAACTATATCATGATACCGATGTATACCATCATCATCATCGTGCTGATGAAAGCCCTTCGATTAGAAAAAGAATATTAAAAAAAGGAGTTCCCCACTCCTTTTTTTTAATGCTTATTTGATTGTAAATCCTTTGGAGCGGGTGATGGGAATCGAACCCACACCGTTGGCTTGGGAAGCCAGAGCTCTACCACTAAGCAACACCCGCATATTCATCGCCAAGGCATAAATATAGTTTAGCATAAAATTTCATTTAGTCAATTTATTCTTGACAAAAAATAAAAAAAATGATAAAGTTTACTCAATCAAATTGTTTACAATTAAATTGAATAAAATAAAAATAAACTATTAAATCAAAAAGGAGAAAAACATGAAACTATATGATTATGAAGTAGAAAAAGTAGACGGTACCAAAATAACATTAAAAGAATATGAAGGTAAGGTCCTCTTGATCGTGAATACAGCCACCGGATGTGGTTTTACCCCTCAATATGAAGGACTCGAAGAGCTGTACAAAGCCTACAAAGAACAAGGACTTGAAATTCTTGACTTTCCATGCAACCAATTTCTAGGACAGGCACCAGGCACCAATGAAGAAATTGTAAATTTCTGCAAAGTCAATTTCGGCACTACCTTTGAGACCTTTGCAAAAATAGATGTCAATGGAGAACAAGCGCATCCGCTCTACAAATACTTGAAAGAGCAAGCGCCTACAGATGAAGATAACGGCGGTATGGCGGGATTGCTTCTTAAATTAAAGGATAAATTCTCAGTAACAAAACACGAAATCCAGTGGAATTTCACTAAATTTTTAATCGACAGACAAGGAAATGTCATTAAACGATTTGCTCCAACAGTCAAGCCGGAAGAACTAAAAGAGCATATAGAGAAGCTGATCTAAATGAAAAAAGAAGATTTTGAAAATTACGAAAGTCTTCTCCTTGACAATCAACTGTGCTTTCCTCTATACGCCTCCTCAAGATTGATTATTAGGCTATACACACCTATCCTTGAACCCTTTGGGCTCACATACACCAAGTATATCGTTATGTTAGCCCTTTGGGAGAACGATCATCTATCAGTCAAGGATTTAGGCGACAAGCTGTTTCTCGATTCCGGCACACTGACGCCACTTCTAAAAAAACTCGAAGTCCAAGGACTCATCCATCGAGAAAGAAGTCCGGAGGATGAGCGTAATGTGATGATCACACTTACCAAAAAAGGACAGGCTTTAAAAGAAGAAGCGTTGGTTATCCCACAAAAGGTGGGCGCATGTCTCAATCTAAATCCTGAAGAATTCAAAGAATTGCACAGATTGCTGCATCTTATACTAAAAGATAGCATCAAAACAAAATGCGGCATTTAAAAAAATACATTGATAATCTAGATGAATTGTATTAAAATAAATGAAGTAAGTCGGGGCATAGCTCAGTTTGGTAGAGTGCTTGACTGGGGGTCAAGAGGCCGCAGGTTCAAGTCCTGTTGCTCCGACCAATATTTATTAGATGGATAGCCTGTGAATGCTTCACAGGCTTTTGTTGTAATCCTGAAAGGCATTTATTCAAGTTTAGCTTGCAAAATACAATATAATAAATTAAAATTAATGTATGTTTGCGGGGTGAAAAAAGTGGGGGATATTCAATACATCATAGGATAGCAAAATTTGAAGCCCTTCTTACTTATGGATGGGTTTTTGTTTTTGGGTTGATAGACGCTTAAGCTAAGGCGATTGATAAAAGTCTACAATTAGATTATAACTTTCTAAGAGGGTTACAACGAGAATTCATAACAACAACCGGAGGTATTAAAATGTCAAGTGCAGCACAACGTAGAGAATTACAATCTCAAATCTGGAAAATAGCCAATGATGTCCGTGGGTCAGTAGATGGATGGGATTTTAAGCAATATGTTTTAGGAACGCTTTTTTATCGTTTTATTAGTGAAAACTTTTCTAGTTACTTTGAAGCAGGTGACGAAAGTATCAAATATGCAGAGCTTCATGATGATGTTATTAATAAAGAAATAAAAGAGGATGCAATTAAAACAAAAGGTTACTTCATATATCCCACGCAATTGTTTACTAATATTGCGAAGACAGCTAATAAAAATGATAGCTTGAATACTGATTTAGCGGCAATATTTTCTGCCATTGAAAGCTCAGCAAATGGTTATCCGTCAGAATTGGATATCAAAGGATTGTTCGCTGATTTTGACACTACAAGTAATAGACTTGGGAATACTGTAAAAGAAAAAAACAATCGTTTAGCTGCTGTCATTAAAGGTGTTGAGGAGCTTAATTTCGGTAAGTTTGAAGAAAATCATATTGATCTTTTTGGGGATGCTTATGAGTTTCTTATTTCTAATTATGCTGCTAATGCAGGAAAATCAGGTGGTGAGTTTTTTACTCCTCAGTCGGTATCGAGGTTGATTGCTCAATTAGCTATACATAAGCAAACAAGCATTAATAAGATATATGACCCGGCAGCCGGTTCAGGTTCACTCTTATTACAAGCGAAAAAACAGTTTGATGCTCATATTATAGAAGATGGTTTTTATGGACAGGAAATAAATCATACAACCTATAACCTTGCACGCATGAATATGTTTTTACATAATATTAACTATGATAAGTTTAATATTGCGTTAGGCAATACGCTCTTAGAGCCTCACTTTGGTGATGAAAAACCTTTTGATGCCATAGTGTCTAATCCACCTTATTCAGTAAATTGGATTGGTAGTGATGACCCAACACTAATAAATGATGAAAGATTTGCCCCTGCAGGTGTATTAGCACCGAAATCAAAAGCTGATTTTGCCTTTGTACTGCATGCCCTGAGTTATCTTTCAAGTAAGGGACGTGCTGCTATCGTTTGTTTTCCTGGGATTTTTTACCGTGGCGGAGCAGAACAAAAAATCAGGAAGTATCTAATTGATAACAACTTTGTTGAAACCGTTATTTCATTGGCTCCTAACCTTTTTTACGGGACTTCAATAGCGGTTAATATTTTAGTTCTTTCTAAGCATAAAAGCGATAATAAAACCCAGTTTATTGATGCAAGCGGGGAAGAATTTTATAAGAAGGAAACTAACAATAACATATTAACTGATAAACATATTGAAAAAATCATGAAAATGTTTGACAGTAAAGAAGACGTTGAATATGTTTCAAAATCTGTTGATTATGATGCAATCGTTCAAAATGATTACAACCTATCTGTAAGTTCATATGTGGAAGCTAAAGATACAAGAGAAGTCATTGATATCAATGAGTTGAATGCAGAAATTAGAGAAATCGTTTCTCGTGAGCAAGTTCTCCGAGATGAGATTGACAAAATCATTATGGAAATTGAGGTGGGCGAATGAACAAGGAACTTCAATTCTTAGTCTACCGATCTGTGAATGAAGATGTATCTGTCAATGCAATTATTAAAGATGAAACTGTTTGGCTTACTCAAAAGGGAATGGCAGAGCTCTTTGACTGCTCAAGCGATAATATTTCTCTACATCTTAAGAATATTTATTCTGACGGTGAACTTCATGAGAGTGCAACTACCGAGGAAATCTCGGTAGTTCAACAAGAAGGTACAAGACAAGTTCGAAGAAAGCAAAGCTTTTATAACCTTGATGCTATAATCTCGGTAGGTTACCGTGTTAATTCAAGACGTGCTACAAATTTTAGAATTTGGGCGACGGGCATATTAAAAGAATACATGATAAAAGGTTTTACCATGGATGATGAACGCTTAAAGCAAAGCAAAACAGCATTTGGAAAAGATTATTTCAAAGAATTATTGGAACGTGTTCGGTCGATTCGTGCAAGCGAACGCCGCATGTGGCAGCAGATTACAGATATTTTTGCTGAGTGTAGTATTGACTATGACAGAGATTCTGAAGTGACCCACGAGTTCTATGCCATGGTTCAGAATAAATTCCATTATGCCATCACAGGTCAAACCGCTGCAGAAATAGTCTTTTCAAAAGCCGACCATCAAAAAGAAAATATGGGGCTTACAACATGGAAGAATGCACCGGAAGGCCGTATCTTAAAATCAGATGTATCCGTTGCCAAGAATTATTTAAGCGAACAAGAAATCAAACGACTTGAAAGAACAGTAATTGGTTTTTTTGATTATATTGAAGACCTTATAGAACGGGAGAACACTTTTACCATGGAACACTTCTCAGCAAGTATAAATGAGTTTCTCGCTTTTAGAAAATATAAAATACTGCCGGACAAAGGTAAAGTTTCAAAGCAAATGGCATTGGACAAAGCCGGCTCAGAGTATGATGAATTTAACAAAACCCAGAAAATAACATCGGATTTTGACCGTGAAGTGAAAAAACTCTTTGAAGGAGGAGACAAAGCTGATGAGTAAAATTGATGAGATTATTGAGGTGATTGAATCATGATTAAGCAGAATTTTATGAGCAGATTACTTCAAGGAATAGAGACAGAGTGGAAAAAACTAGATGACGTAGCTGTCAAGATTTCATCTGGTGGAACTCCACGAACTGGTGTTTCTAAATATTATGATGGTAGTATTCCTTGGTTACGCACACAAGAAGTAGACTTTGGAGAGATATGGGATACGGGCGTAAAAATCACTGATTTAGGTCTGAAAAACTCCAGTGCAAAATTAATTCCTTCAAACTGTGTGATCGTTGCAATGTATGGTGCAACAGTTGGAAAAATAGGTATTAATAAGATTCCTTTGTGCACCAATCAGGCTTGTGCGAATATTCAACTTGATGATAAAGTCGTAAATTATCGATATGTGTTTCACTACCTAACCAGCAAATATGAACATATTAAATCTCTAGGTTCTGGCTCTCAAACGAACATTAATGCACAAATCGTAAAGAATTACCCCATCCCAATCCCATGCCCAGAAAACTCAGAAAAATCTCTTGAAATCCAAGCCGAAATCGTCCGTATTTTGGACACCTTCACAGAGCTTACAGAAGAGCTTACAGCAGAGCTTACAGCAGAGCTTACAGCTCGTAAAAAGCAATATACTTATTATCGTGATAAGTTGTTGACTTTTGAAGAGGGTGAAGTTGAGTGGAAGACGTTGGGGGAGGTTGGTGAGTTAGTTCGTGGAAATGGATTACCAAAATCAGATTTCACAGAAATTGGAGTTCCAGCAATTCATTACGGCCAGATTTACACATATTATGGTACATTTACGACAGAAACAAAGTCCTTCGTCTCATATGAAACGGCTAAAAAATTGAAAAAAGTTAATAATGGCGATGTTGTTATAACAAATACGAGTGAAAATTTAGAAGATGTTGGAAAAGCCGTTGTCTATCTTGGTAAAGTACAGGCTGTTACTGGTGGGCACGCAACTATTTTTAAACCAACAAATCAGATATTAGGCAAGTACTTTGCTTATTATACTCAAACAGAAATGTTTGCAATTCAGAAAAGAAAATATGCAAAAGGAACAAAGGTTATTGATGTTTCAGCTACCGATATGTCAAAAATAATAATCCCTATCCCACCGCTCTCCGAACAGGAGCGTATTGTCTCAATTCTTGACAAATTCGATGCCTTGACATCCTCAATTACTGAGGGTTTGCCTTGTGAAATCGAATTGCGTAAAAAACAATATGAGTATTATCGTAATATGCTTCTTTCTTTTCCAAAGAAGGAGGAAACCATCGATGAACAAAGATAAACACAGATTGATTTGAGAAAAGATAATTGGTTGTTCATATAGGGTGTCAAATTCTCTTGGTTCAGGCTTTCTTGAAAAGGTTTATCAAAACGCTTTAGTTAAGGAGGTTTTTAAATGATAGATTATAAAACAATTGCAGAATCAAAAAACTTTATCGTTTTAGACAAATATACTAGGTGTTCACAGGTATGCGAAAGTTATCAGAGTGAAAATAATTTAGAGAAGGAGTTTATCAATGATTTAGTAAATCAAGGCTATGACTATCTGCCCGATTTAACTACGCCTGAGAAAATGCTTGCAAATGTTCGTGCACAGCTACAAGACCTCAATAACGTGAAATTTTCCGAAGCTGAATGGATGAGATTTTGTGAACAGTTTTTAGACAAACCAAGTGACAACCACATTGATAAAACTCGTAAAATTCACAACGATTATATTTATGACTTTGTTTTTGATGATGGTCATATTCAAAATATATATCTTGTCGATAAAAAGAATGTTGCGAAAAATAAAGTGCAAGTGATTTCTCAGTTTGAGCAAAAGGGAACTCAGTCTAATCGATATGATGTGACTATACTGGTTAATGGCTTACCTTTGGTACAAGTGGAATTAAAGAAGCGTGGAATCGCCATTCGAGAAGCATTTAATCAGGTACATAGATATAGTAAGGAGAGTTATAATTCTGAGAATTCTTTATTTAAGTATCTCCAGATTTTCGTGATATCTAATGGAACGGATAGCCGTTATTTTGCTAATACCACTAAACGAGATAAGAACAGTTTTGATTTTACTATGAACTGGGCGAAATCAGATAATAACCTGATTAAAGATTTAAAGGATTTCACAGCAACATTTTTTCAGAAAAACACAATATTAAGTGTATTACTTCATTATTCTGTTTTCGATTCAAGTGATACATTGCTTGTCATGCGGCCATATCAAATAGCGGCAACGGAAAGGATTTTGTGGAAAATCAGAAGTTCATATCAAACTAAAAAATGGAGTACCATTGAAAGTGGTGGATATATATGGCATACAACAGGCTCAGGTAAAACACTGACGAGTTTTAAAGCAGCTAGGTTGGCTACTGAGTTGGATTTTATCGACAAAGTATTTTTTGTGGTAGATAGAAAAGATCTGGATTATCAGACGATGAAAGAGTATCAGCGTTTTTCACCGGATAGTGTGAATGGTTCAGAAAACACGGCAGGTTTAAAGCGTAACATAGATAAAGATGATAATAAAATAATTGTTACTACCATTCAAAAACTGAACAACCTAATCAAAAGCGAAACGGGCTTACCGATATACAATAAGCAAGTCGTTTTTATTTTTGACGAGGCACATCGGTCACAATTTGGTGAAGCTCAAAAAAACATTAAAAAGAAGTTCAAACAATACTATCAATTTGGGTTTACAGGTACGCCTATTTTTCCCGAAAATGCTTTGGGTTCAGATACAACCGCAACCGTATTTGGCAGAGAGTTACATTCATATGTGATTACTCATGCAATTAGAGATGAAAAGGTTTTAAAGTTCAAAGTTGATTACAATGATGTACGTCCTAAGTTTAAGTCTATTGAAATGGAACAAGATGAGAATAAACTAACAGCATCAGAGACTAAAGAAGCATTATTACATCCTGAACGAATTAAAGAGGTATCACAATATATCTTGAACAATTTTAGAATAAAGACGCATCGTTCGCATATTAATGGAAAAGGCTTTAATGCTATGTTTGCGGTGAGTAGTGTTGACGCAGCAAAACTTTATTACGAATCCTTAAGCAACTTACAAAATGATAGCGAAAAACCTTTGAAAATCGCTACTATCTTTTCTTTTGCTGCCAATGAAGAGCAAAGTGCAATAGGTGAAATTCTTGATGAAACCTTTGAACCTTCTGCTATGGATAGTAGTGCAAAAGAGTTTTTATCATGGGCTATTGATAACTATAATAAAATGTTTCAAACAAGTTTTGGTGTAGATAGCAAGGAATTTCAAAACTATTATCGTGATTTAGCTAACCGAGTCAGAAAGCAAGAGGTTGATCTTTTAATAGTGGTGGGGATGTTTTTAACAGGTTTTGACGCCCCAACTCTGAATACACTATTTGTTGATAAAAACCTGAGGTATCATGGTTTGATACAAGCTTTTTCACGTACTAATCGGATCTATGATTCTACCAAAACTTTTGGCAATATTGTTACTTTCAGAGATTTAGAAAAAGCTACTATTGACGCAATTAAATGCTTTGGCGATGAAAATACAAAAAATATAGTATTAGAAAAAAGCTATAAAGAATATATGGAAGGTTTTACTGATTTAATAAATGGTGAAGCCAGACGTGGATATGTAGAAATAGTTAAAGATTTACATGCAAATTTTCCGGATGTCGAGAATATTGTCACTGAAAAAGACAAAAAAGACTTCGCCAAACTATTTGGTGAATATTTGCGTATTGAAAATATCCTGCAAAATTACGATGAGTTTTCTAGCTTAAAAGCATTACAATTGTTAGACAAAAATGATCCAAAAGCTTTGGAGGACTTCAAATCTAATCATTATCTTAGTGATGAAGAGATCACTGCCATGCAAAAAATAAAACTACTTGAAGAAAGAATTATTCAAGATTATCGATCGACTTATAACGATATCCGTGATTGGATTAGACGCGAAAAAGCAGGTGAAGAAAAAGAAAAATCTACGATTGATTGGGATGATGTTGTTTTTGAAGTAGATCTTTTAAAATCACAAGAGATAAATTTAGATTACATTCTAGAACTGATTTTTGAAAAAAACAAGAAGGTAAAAGATAAAGACCTATTGGTTGAAGAAGTACGACGATTAATCAGGTCTAGTGTGGGGAATCGCGCAAAAGAAAGCTTAGTAGTCGATTTTATTAACCAAACGGATTTGGATGAAATACAAGATAAAGCAAGCATCATTGACGCCTTCTTTTCGTTTGCTCAGACGGAACAAAAACGAGAAGCAGAGGAATTAATCAATGCTGAAGGACTTAACGAAGAAGCGGCAAAGAGATATATACTTGCTTCATTAAAGAGAGAATATGCCAGTGAAAATGGAACAGAACTGAATGAAATTCTACCCAAAATGAGTCCTCTTAATCCTAAATATTTGACTAAAAAGCATAGCGTTTTTGAGAAGATTTCTGCCTTTGTAGAGAAGTTTAAAGGTGTTGGCGGGAAGGTTTGATTTTCACGGGTTATTGAAAAATATTATTCATAAACAAGTGATTTCTGTATATAATTTGTAAATATGCTTAGAATGAAGGCGCAAAAATGCTCGGAATATTATATCAACTTTTTCTAACGCTAAATGCAACATCCCTGATAATAGTCATTTTCTTAATTAAGGAACAAACAGTCCTTATTGCACTTAACAAGTTTCCGAACTGGATGTCGTACCTTGTTTTCATATTGATACCTATAGCTTTAACGGGATTAAGTTTGATATTAACAAAGTTTTTGAGTGATGACAGCATCGAAGGTGGCATAAAAGATCTTGAGCAGGCAAATAATGCGTATTTACCAAGCTATTTGGGCTACTTTTTTGTTGCATTAAGTGTTCCATATGAAGAGACATTGGTATTTGTGTTTTTACTATTATTTATGTTTACATTTTTTTCGCA
Organism: Tissierellales bacterium; assembly: GCA_016938195.1. Classification (GTDB taxonomy): domain Bacteria; phylum Bacillota; class Clostridia; order Tissierellales; family Dethiosulfatibacteraceae; genus JAFGVC01. The sequence goes on from JAFGVC010000027.1 coordinate 43,063, forward strand.
GACTCTTTATTTCAATCCTTTGTTTTTATTTTGGGGAAATCATTTTTATTATTTAACGACGGATAAAAATGTGAAAATATTTCTAATTACTAAAAAGAAAATGAGAAGTACTGATAATATTTGTTTTCCAAAATTGAAGCGTATCAATAATTTCACGTATATCGATATAGGGGGTAGAAAGGAATGAATCATTTAATTGCAAAGCTTAGAATTGCAGGAGGCGGAAGTAAATTTAGAAAAATTCTTTCAAGCGACACGATTTATTCGTTACCAAATGACTTAGAAAATCACGTCACATATCGGAGCGATCATAATCTGGATGAAGACTCATGGTTTGGAATAGAGAATTTCTCTAGTAAAGACTATTTTATTTCGCTATTGGATGATACTTTTAACTCTGCGGATTTCGACGCATTAGAGAACATAAACGCAGAGAAAATCGATTATATTTGTTCTTATCAGAATAACAATGAATTTCATTTTCAGAGAGTATCAAAAACTCAATTGATCAATAGAAAAATATTAACGTTAGGAGATAGCTTTACCTTTAACGAAAATACTCGGATTATTATTATCAATGATAAGCCAGACGCAATCTATTTGAAAAATAATGATATTCTATATTTTAAAAATTTATCTTCTATAGCGTCGATATTTAAAGGAATTGATGAGCTTTATAAAGAAGCTACAGAAGAAGAAACCAGTAGTTTTTTACAAAATGATTTTATTTTATTACAAAATGACTTTTCTTCAGGAAAGGTTAAGAAAGCAAACCGAAAAAGAATTGCCTTAGCGATGAACACCTTAGAAAGCTTTGATGATGTTGAGAAAGAAACAGTTTTTGTCTATATAAAAGATTACTGTCCTGAACTAGAATTTAATGAAAGTTCTTTTGTCATAAGTTCAGAGGAGCATTTGAAAAGTCTTTTATTTGGGATAGAACAAAGGTACTATACAACTCCGGTAAAATGTGAAAAGCGACTTGCCAATTCTGTGATTCAGCTTGGTACTGTATAGTCTGAAAACTAATCGGTGCCTGTCTATAACTTATAACTTATTGAAAATAGTGATCTTCAAGGACAAGTGACTTGCTAGATTTGATGGGGCATCCATACATAGCATGTATATTGACAAGTTAATGAAAGGGCATAAAGTCATTTGTATTATATGATCGTTAGCAATGAGTTATTATAGATGCTAAAGCTTACTCATAAACGACATCAGATAAAATTGATGCTTGGGATGAATGTACAAAAATTGTCATCAATACTTACTCTACATGTCAACAATTTACTCAGATGATTAATAATTTTAGCAGGGTTGCGTAGTATAGAATTGATTTTTTTATAATTTTTTCAAAAATAACTTTCAATTTGTTATTGTGAAAGGGTATCATTAGTGATAATATAGTTATAGACATATGCTGAATTGGGTTGGGGGAGCTTATCAATATTTTTTTGTAGCGATTATAATAGCCTTTTTCAATTTAGATAAAGGCTTTTGTTTTATTTTTTGGAAATAACCCCAGTTGATAAAGAGTATACCATTAAAAATATCATTAATTAGAATAAATTAGGGGGATGAATACATGTTTAAATCAGAAATTTCAGCACCTGGATTTAACTTATCAGTGCCTGTCAATAACTTATAACTTATTAGTATTTAGGAGTTGAAGCAATGGATTGGATTTACGAGAAAGCTGAGGATAATTCAAGCCGGTATGTTCTTGGAATAAAAGGTAAGAAACCTCTTGTTTGCATTGGAGTTAATCCAAGTAATGCCGAACCAGAAAAGTTAGAGAACACTCTAAAGTCAGAACATGATGGGTGCCTGTGAAATAATATATAACTTAATGGTTTAAATCCGACGGTAATAGATACGAACGAGATAACTTTTATAATAGAGGGAGAGTTTTGAAAAATTCTTTTTGATGTTATGAGGGAAAATATAGGGGATATTTAATGGATGAACATAAAAAGAAACTTAAAGATAATTTAGATAGATGCAAAGAACAAATATTAGCTGCTGATTTTTGTTATAAATGTTTTATTGAAATGTCTTTTGATAATAAGGAATGGGAAAGAGTATATAAGCTTTCTCCAAGATTTTTTAAATTATCAAGAGTGTCTATACAAGACAAAGCTTATATAGCAATTAGCAAACTATTTGAAATCAGAAAAGGGAATAATACTTTAATAACCTTGAAGAAAGTACTAAATTACGCACAATGTCATTCAAAAAAGCTTGTAGGGGAAAATTATTCTGAAATGAATCAATTGATATGTGATTTGAACAAAGGATTAGATGAAAAAAAGAAAATAATAGAAAAAGTGATAGATTTAAGAGATAATGCAATCGCACATAATGACCAAAGATGTTTAGAAATAAAAAAAGAATTTGGAACTTCTAAAAAAGAGATTAATGAATTATTAGAATTTTCAGAAAAAATAATTAATGAAATTTATAATTTTGTTTTCAATAAAAAAAACAAAGATTATAAATATATTAGCTTAGTATATAGGTTTAAAAATGATTTAGATGAATTGATGAAATTTTGTTTAGAAAACATGGATAGTGAGTAATTAGCATATTATTATGAAAAACCATACCAATTAATCAGGAAAATTTAAAGGAGAACTTTATTAATGGAATACAGAATACATATAAATTTTTATGACCCTGTTGAAACTTGGTATAATACCGGATACGAAGATGAAGAAGATTACTAGAAGCTGGGAATCATATAAAATATTATATGCTAGACCTAACAATAAAAAAGAAAAAAAGAATAATGGTAGGACAGTAGAAATAAGGAGTTGAAGCAATGGATTGGATTGAAACTTATTGGCGCCTGTCAATTACTTATAAAAGGATTATATTGATAAATTCATATTACTTTAACCCTAGTAATACGAGTCGATTATAATATAAAAATGTCCACGTCCAAGAGGATACAAATTAACACATTAAGAAAACAAAATTGATTAAATCTAAGTGACTTATGAGGTGAAAAATGGCTGGTTGGCAACTTAAAGTAGGGAAACTCAACGAACATCATCTAACCTCCAGTGAATTTTGGAAGGTATTGAATATATTGTTTTCAACAAAAGCAAAAAATACTACAACTTATAAATTCTGCTTTTTAAAATCTATTTTAGACAATTTGTTTAATTGTGATGAAGACTTAGCTATTAATACGAATATTTTATTAGAGACAATGACGGAAATATATTGGAACCTAATCTTCATTAATGAAATAAAACAAGATATTCCTAGCAAACAAAGAAAAAGCAGTAAAATGGAGTCTATTATTACCCTAATTTCATCGGACTATAGCATCCTAAATACAACACCTTACGAGTTTTTGAAGAATGATGCAAGACAAGAAATGAATAGAAGAGTTTCTAACGAGATTTCTAAGTATGTTATTGGTGCTTTATATGCTGATACGCAGGGATTTAACTAATCGGTGCCTATCTATAACTTATAACTTATTTGCAGATGTTTTAAAATGAGAGAGAGGATTAACAAGAGTTGATATTCATCCCTTATCTTTCACGTGGAAGAATGAGTCTATTAGACTATAGTAGAAGTCTGAGGTTGGCTCTTTGAGGTCCAATAAAATATTCGCAACCCCACTGGGTGCGAATGTCAATGAAAAAGTTGACCACCTGACATTGAATTTCTTTACCACCAAGACGGTGAAATAGTTTACCAAGAACTTGCCGGGGCCTGTTAAATAACATATAACTTATTCATGGAGTGAGGTAACAATAGAAGCTTAGATAACTTATCGGTACATTTTAAATAGCTTATAATAAACAATTATATACACAAGAGGGTGCTTTAATGTATAAAAAAGAATTCTTGGAATCTTCATCAGTTATGAATTTTATTGATTGGATATCAGACAGACTGGATCAGTCCGGTTCATTCCGCACCATCCACTTTATGTACGGAAAGAAATGCCGTTTGCACCGTTTGATATAATGCGGTATAAAGAAGGCCTTTAATATAGTCGGAGTCGTCATAAGTTTTGGCGTCGTTTTGTACGAGTGATTAGTAGCAAGTCCGGTATTAACTAAGGTAACCTATTGGGGAGTGAAGAATATGCAAAAACCATTGTCTCTAAATGCTTTGCTTCAGCTAAATCAGACGGATTTAGAGCGGGCAAAGGTGAAATTTAATCAATATAACGGTGAGATAGCACCTATGGAAGTTTATCTTCGCAATCCTGACGACATAAATAATGCCTGGCTATTTTGGAGAGCAAAAAAGCGATATTTTAATGTAGGGGAGATTGCTATCTGTCTTTTTCAATTGTCGTGGAATACGTGGCTCCTTTCAACAATCAAAGAAGTTACGCATGAACTGGGAGTAAATGACGGTGTAAATTATGAGGGCAAAGAGATAGACAGCTACCGTCCTTATTTCGGCAGGGTCGTTGTAAAATACCGAAAAACTCATCAAACCCAAGTAGTATATGCAAAAAAGGTCTTTGATGATTTGGAAGTCGAGCAGATTCTACCAAGCATATTTGATGGAATTGATTTCCCTGGATATGACAGGGTTCGTTTATCATATGAGCAACTCTCAACTATAATACATAGACATAAGCGGGATTGGGTAGCCGCGTTGGAGAATCAAAAGGCTGTATACCTCATTACTGATATGGACAGTGGCAAACATTATGTCGGATCAGCATATGGCGAAAATGGTATGCTACTGCAGCGTTGGACAAATTATGTGACTGACGGTCATGGAGGAAATAAGTTGCTTAAGGCAATTGTTGATGAGTTTGGGATTGACTATGTTATGCAAAATTTCCAATATGCAATTTTAGAAAATTACAATGCTCGAGTAGATAAGCATATTATTTTAGAACGTGAATCTTGGTGGAAAGAAACTCTAGGAAGCAGAGCATTTGGATTGAACGCAAATTGAATATGTCGTTTCAAAAGCGATCCATCGACCTGCCCAACTTGCCAACTTGCCGGGGCCTGTTTAATAACATATAACTTATTCATGGAAAGAAGCAACATCAGAGATTTTGTTTTATAGCCAAAATGGTGATAATGGAAAATCAGCGAGATTAATACTAAATGTAAAATGAATAAATAAAGCAAATGCAAGAAAAACTAAGATGACAAGGGAGACATTCAATGATAGCAAACAATGCAACTAAATTAACAAATAAATTAATAGCTGTGATGCTATTAATCGTAATTGCAGTAGGTTCATTTTTGTTTGTATCCAAAGAGGTCACTAAGCCGGAATTCAATAGGACAACGATAGAATCTTTGGAAGAAAAAGAAGAAATAGTTATGAGACTCACATTAGCGGCATTTTTAAATGCTATTGCAATTTTGATTGTGACCTCATGTGTGATTCCGATTGTTGTCATATTGATTTTTGTTGGGATCATTAAAATATTCTTTGGTTTTGAAATTAAAACAAATCGACTTATACCAATAAAATCGAATAAAATAGCAGACTCAGGTAGAGATTATTAGTGCCTGGCAATAGCTTATAATTAACAAGAAAGTGACCTAAAATTAAATGGCCTTTTGACCTGATTTTCGGTTGACAAATACACCAAGATAATGAAGATTTAAAAGGTTAATTGAGGGCTTCTAAAGAGGACATTATTAAATGACTCAAAGTCATTTAACTGCTGGTAATGAATAATATAATAAATTATAATTTAAGTAATGTTTTGAATAGTTATTAGATATTTAGTTTATGATTGATAAATTATTGAAAGAGGTGATAAAATGGCGAAAGACTTAACTAATTCAGATATTGATAGGCAGAATATACTTAACAATACAATTGCTTTAAGGGAAATTCAAAAAACAGCGGATATTAGAGGTATTGTTTTTGAAGGTAAAATTACGTTTATAAAAGACATGATAGCCGAGTTTTATGAGGTGGATATAAGGACTATTGAAAGATATAGTACTAAATTTTCTGATGAACTAAAGAATAATGGTTATGAGGTATTAAAAGGTAAACGACTCAAAGAATTTTTAAAAGCAATTGACGAGCAAAAGGTTCCCGACATAAATGTCGGGAAGAGTACGCCACAGCTTGCAGTATATGATTTTAGAGCATTTTTGAATATTGGCATGTTGCTTGTTGAAAGTGAAAATGCTCGTGTTTTAAGACAAATGATTTTAGATGTGGTTATAGATACGATAAATCAAAAAACTGGTGGTTCAACAAAATATATTAATCAAAGAGACCGCGATTTTTTAGGTGCATTTTTACAGGGGGAGAATTACCGCAAAGAATTTACAGACGCTCTGAGAGATTATGTTGAAATGGGTAATTTTAAGTATGCCAGGTACACAGATATGATCTATCAAAGCATTTTTAAAGAGAAAGCAAAAGAATATCGAGAAATTCTCAAATTGAAAAGCAAAGATGCAATTAGAGATACGTTTTATTCGGAAATATTAGATTTAGTCGCTTCATATGAATGTGGACTCGCAGAGTTACTCGAAAAAAAGGCCACAGAACTAAAGAGAAAACTAACAAACTGGGAAGCAGATGAAATTTTCCATGAATTTGAAAAATTACCACATTGGAAGCCATTAATTTCAAGCAGTAGAAACAAAATGGCAAGCAGAGATCTAGCTTTAAGGGATGTTTTTCATAAGCAATTGGAAGCATATATAAAGCCATTAGATTCTAAAGAATACGATCGCTTTTTAGGAACTGAGGGTGATGAAATTGAGAAGCTAATGAAGGATAATGCTGAAGTTCTTAGAAGGTTAAAGGAGCGTGGATAAAATGGATTCATACTCTTATATAACCATTGAAGAAGCCCTAGATATTCACAAAAAAACTGTTGAGAATAGTGGTGGAGGTAGTATACAGTGTATTGATAGCAGTAGACTGGATAGTGTATTGAATCATATTAAAAATGATGTTTATTACCCTGAATTCGTAGATAAGTTAACTCATTTATTCTTTTGTGCTTGTCAATTTCATTGTTTTGCAGATGGAAATAAAAGAATTGCTATAACGTTATCTGCTCAGTTTTTGCTTAAAAACGGCTATATGTTTGTTGCAAAAGATTTTATTCCGAAAATGGAGAACTTAAGCTATCATGTCGCTGCGGGTAAAATAGACAAAGAATTATTGCATAAAATCATGACGCTGTTACTAAATGGGGAATATGATGACAATGAAGAAATAAAACTTGAGATATTCAACGTTATAAAAGACTAGCGTTGAGTGCATATTTCTGTAAAGAACCTAAAAGCAGAAAAAAAACTTGCCGGGGCCTGTTAAATAACATATAACTTATTCATGGAGTGAGGTAACAATAGAAGCTTTTATAAAAACTTAATAAATACATAAGATGGTATG
>JAFGVC010000028.1 GCA_016938195.1 Tissierellales bacterium
TCCCACTCGATCGTTGACGGAGGTTTGCTGGTGACATCATACACAATGCGGTTGACGTGGTCCACTTCGTTGACGATGCGATTGCTGATTTTCTCCATCACATCATAAGGGATCCGCGCCCAGTCAGATGTCATGCCGTCCGTGCTGGTAACTGCTCTGAGCGCAACGGTATGCGAGTAGGTTCTTTCATCTCCCATAACGCCGACACTCCTGATATTGGGCAAGCAGGCAAAGTATTGCCAGATTTGGTTTTGTAGTCCGGCTTTTTTAATTTCATCTCTAAAGATAAAATCAGCCTCACGGACCAAAGCGAGCTTGTCCTCTGTGATTTCTCCCAATACTCTGATGGCCAGCCCCGGACCCGGAAAGGGTTGTCTGGCGACGAGCTCTTCTGAGATGCCTAACTCGCGACCGACTTGTCTGACTTCATCCTTAAACAACTGTCTCAATGGCTCCAGCAGCTTGAAATCAACATCCTTTGGGAGACCTCCGACATTGTGGTGGCTCTTGATGACGGCCGCTGTAGCGGTCCCGCTTTCGATGACGTCGGGATAGATGGTCCCCTGAACGAGATAGTCAATATGTCCAAAGACTTCCTTGAGCTTGTTTTTCTCTTCCTCAAAAACGCGAATAAATTCTTCGCCGATGATTTTTCTCTTTTGCTCCGGATCTGAGACGCCCTTCAGCTTGCCTAAAAATCTTTCCTGTGCATTCACTCTGATAAGGTTCATGTCAAATTCCTCTTTGAAGACCTTTTCGACCTGGTCTCCCTCGTCTTTTCTCAAGAGGCCATGATCAACGAAGACACACACGAGGTTTTTGCCGATGGCTTTGTGAACCAGCACGGCAGCAACGGATGAATCAACACCGCCTGAGAGTGCGCAAAGGGCTTTTTTGTCCCCGACGAGCTCCCGAATTTGTTGGATGGTAGTCTCAGCATAGTTGCCCATATCCCATGTGGGCTGTTCATGGCATACGTGATATACAAAGTTGTTGATGACTTCGCGTCCGCGTTCCGTATGCTCCACCTCGGGATGAAATTGAACGGCATAAATCCCTTGTTGATGATTTTCCATCGCCGCTACGGGACAAGTCTCCGAGCTTGCCGTCACCTTGAAGCCCTCCGGAAGCTTTTCGATATAATCCGTGTGACTCATCCAACACTTGGCTTGATTTTTGATACCGCTAAAAATCGGACTCTCGTTGTCTAAGGTCAGGCTGATGCGTCCATACTCTCTCGAGGAGGCTTTGTTGACCTTGCCGCCAAAGGTTTGGGCTATAAACTGACCGCCATAGCAAATCCCTAATACCGGTATGTTTAATTCAAATAAATCCTTTGAAGCTTTTGGTGCATTCTCTGTATATACGCTTGCCGGCCCGCCGGATAAAATGATACCGGTAGGATTTTTTTCTTTTATTTTTTCGGCAGAAATATTGTAAGGCACAATCTCACAATAAACCTTGGCCTCTCTGACTCGTCTTGCAATCAACTGGCTATACTGCGCGCCAAAATCTAATATCAATATCATATCCGTCTCCCGTTACGAATTACTAACGCTATAATTGGATGATTCCTTGGTGATTTGTATATCATGAGGATGGCTTTCCTTGAGGCCGGCCCCGGTAATTTTGACAAACTGGGCGTTCTTATGCAAATCAGTAATATTCTTTGCGCCGCAATATCCCATGCCGGCACGAAGTCCTCCGACCATCTGATAAATAACCTCGCTGATAGGTCCCTTGAAAGGCACGCGGCCTTCAACGCCTTCCGGCACAAATTTCTTTGCATCAACTTGGAAATATCGGTCCTTGCTACCTTGATTCATAGCACCTTCAGAGCCCATTCCGCGATAAACTTTAAATTGACGACCTTGATACAAGACGGTCTCTCCCGGACTCTCCTCGGTGCCTGCAAATAATGAACCCATCATGACGACGTCCGCTCCGGCAGCTAAAGCCTTGGGGATATCTCCGGTATATTTGACGCCGCCGTCTGCAATAACGGTGATACCGCATTCCTTGGCAGCGATAGAGCAGTTGTATACGGCTGTCAATTGGGGCACACCCACACCGGCTACAACTCTTGTCGTGCAGATAGACCCCGGACCTATTCCGACCTTGACGCAATCCGCTCCTGCGGCGGCCAAATCTCTGACAGCATCTGCTGTTGCGACGTTTCCAGCGACCACTTGGAGATCCGGATATTTGGATTTGATAGCTTTGACAGCGTTGATAACGCCCATTGAATGACCATGAGCCGTATCCACGACCACCACATCCACCTTGGATTTGACCAGTGCATCGACTCTTTCCATCATATCGTCTGTCACGCCAACTCCTGCACCTGCAAGCAATCGTCCGTTTTGATCCTTGGCTGAAGCCGGATATTTGATTGTTTTTTCAATATCCTTAATGGTAATTAAGCCTGCCAAGGTGCCATCCTCTTTGATTAAAGGAAGCTTTTCAATGCGATGCTCCGACATGATTTTGAGCGCGTCATCCATGTGAATGCCTTCTTTGGCTGTAATCAGTCCTTTTTTGGTCATCGCATCTTCTATTCTTTTTTTAGGGTCTTTTTCAAATCGCACATCACGATTTGTTATAATGCCAATCAACTTATTGTGAACGTCTACAATCGGCACACCGGAGATGCGATATCGGCTCATCAGCTCTAAGGCGTCCTCTACCAAATGCTCTTGAGATAAATAAAAGGGATCGGTGATGACACCGTGCTCTGAGCGCTTGACCTTGTCAACCTCCATGGCTTGCTCTTGGATTGACATATTTTTGTGTATGATGCCGATGCCACCTTCTCTTGCCATGGCAATCGCCATTTTCGCTTCTGTGACAGTGTCCATGCTGGCCGACATCAACGGCACATTGAGTTTGATTTTTTTGGTCAAATACGTTGATACATCCACATCTCTCGGCAACACCTCCGATTTTGCAGGTACCAGAAGCATATCATCAAAAGTATAACCTTTTTCTAAAAATTTTTCCATCCGTTACTCCTTTCAAATTTAATTCAGGTCCATCTCCTGTATAACTGAGCGTGATTAAGTTATTCTAATTTTATATAAACTATCAAAAAAATTATGGACTGTCAATACAATCTTAATCTATACCTTATAATAAAGCATTATTTATAAAAAATCATTTATTTTTTTAGAAAAACATTACTTTTCTTTCATTTGTTGCTATAATAATGAGTAAGAATGAGTACGAAAGGATTGATAATATGGAAACCAGAATAATTGTTGACAGCTGCACCGACGTTAATGAGTATGTTAAAGATATGTTTGATACGGTCCCTCTTACGATTTTAGTTGATGATGAAGAAATCGTTGATGATAATCTTGACATTTACTTTTTGTTAGACAAAATCAAAAAAAGCAAATTTTCTCTAAAGACGGCCTGTCCTTCTCCAGGAGAATACTATGATGCACTCAAAAAATACAAGAACAGTTTTATTGTGACCTTGTCCAATAAATTAAGCGGTTCCTACAACAGCGCCTTGGCCGCCTGCAAAATGGCTGCTGAAAATCTCCCGGATTCGTTTGCCCATGTTTTTGATTCCAAATCAGCGTCAGTGGCACAATCTATGATTAGTATCAAAATTCATGACCTGATTAATCAAAATCTACCGAACGAGGACATTGTTTCCTTGACCAATCATTATATTGAAAAGCTGAAAACTTTGTTTATCCTCGAATCCTATGAGCATCTGGCAAAGGCCGGACGGCTGAGCAAAATCAAAGCCTCTTTTGCTACCTTCATGCACATCTGCCCTATTATGGGAGCTAACCAGGTAGGAGAGATTGAAGTCATCGACAAGGTCCGCGGCAAAAAGAAAGCCTTTGATCGACTCGTCCAACTCATTGGAGAGCATGAAGTCGATTTTGAAAACACCATTTTAGGCATCACTCATGTCAACGCTATTGAAAAAGCTGAAAGCCTAAAGAATGATATCCTAAGCCATTACCCTTTCAAGGATGTCATGATTTTTGAAGCCAGAGGCATCAGTACTGTTTACGCCGATGATGGTGGCATTGTCATCGCGTTCTAAATCTCAGCAAGAAAAAAAGTTCTCCCATGAGAACTTTTTTATTATAAAACCATTATTATTGTTGTACGGGTGCCTCTACCGGACATACGCTTGCGCATGCGCCACAGTCAATGCAGGCTGCTTCATCTATTACATAGATATCGTCCCCGGCTGTAATGCATCCTACTGGGCATTCTGCCTCGCAAGCGCCACAGCATATACAAGCATCAGTTATTCTGTAAGCCATTAAATCTACACCTCCTTATTGAAGCTAAATCAACTTTACAATATTTTTATGCTTAAGTCAATAATTTTTAAGCACATCCTCATTATTTATGGAGTCTTTTTATTTCATCTTCTTCAAACTCTCCAATTTCTAAGATGTCCTCATCTTTTTTCTTGACGCGGATTTTCAGACGGCAGGTCAAAGGATTGATATGGATTACTTCCCCTATTCCTCTCGGCGTCATGACCTTTTCACCTTGATTCGGCAATCTGTCAATGTTTTCTTCGTATACGTCCTTCTCATAATTCAAGCAACACATCAGTCTTGAACAAATACCTGAAATTTTCGTTGGGTTCAGTGAAAGATTCTGTTCTTTTGCCATTTTGATTGAGACCGGCGCAAAATCACCCAAAAAAGTGGTGCAGCACAAGGGTCTTCCGCAAGGACCCAAGCCGCCAATCATCTTGGCTTCATCTCTCACGCCAATCTGACGAAGCTCAATCCTGGTTTTGAAAATCGATGCCAAATCCTTGACCAAATCGCGAAAATCGACTCGACCGTCAGATGTGAAGTAAAATATGACTTTATTGTTGTCAAAGGTGTATTCCACATCCACGAGCTTCATATCCAATTGATGCTCTGTGATTTTTTTCATGCATAGTCCAAAGGCCTTTTGTTCATCTGCCTTGTTGGACGCATTTTTATTGATGTCATCCTTTGTTGCAACCCTCAGGACCTTCTTTAACGGTTGAATAATTTCTTCTTTTTTAACCATTTTGGGTCCTGATACGACCTGCCCGAATTCAATGCCTCTTGCTGTTTCGACAATGACATAGTCTTCTTTGTTAATCATTTTGTTTTCGGGATCAAAATAATATATTTTACCGGCAGTTTTAAACCTGATTCCTACCACTTTAACCATTTTTTACCTCCTGTATGCCAAAGAGAAGATGATCGACTGCCAACCTATAGTTGACATTATTGGACACGTTCTCATAGGCTTCCTGTAATTTTGTGTACAATGCTGCACATTTGACGCGATTAATTTTTAAACTCTGTTTTTCAAGTAATGCCATTTGATCGGCATTAATCACGCGTTCCCCCGCGCCAACTTTGAAAAACAGGATATCTCTAAACCAAATCATCATAATTTCAATTATTTCATCTATTTCGTCTTTGTTTTGCTCAAAGTATTTTTCATATTCAAATACCGCTGAGTGACTTCGGCTCAATAGGGTATCGATGATATCTGCCATCTCATCTCTTAATTTCAAGGTATTGATACTACCGTCTTCAATGCTCATCGCACGCTGTAAAATCCCCTTTGAATATCCGGACAATAGTCGTGCGCGTTGCGAATCGATATGATATTCGCTGATTAATAGGGTTTCAATCGCTTTCACACTCTCTTTTTCCGCCTTAATCAGCTGACAGCGGGATACGATGGTCGGAATCAACAAATGGGCATTGATTGTAAGTAAAATAATGACCGTATCCGACGGAGGCTCTTCAAGCGTCTTTAGAAATGTGTTGGCCGCTTGAACAGTCAGTTTATGCGCATCCTTGATGATATATATTTTTTTTTCACTTTCATACGGCTTGACGTAAATGTTTTCTTGGATTTCATCAATGTCCTGCCGCTTAATCGTATTCTCTTCCAAATCAATCACATGGATATCCGGATGGTTATCCGCATTGGCCTTGACGCAAGAACTGCAGACCTCGCAAGGTTGAAGCTGGCTATTTTTACAAAGTAACGTCTGCGCAAAAATTTTGGCCAGCGTCAGCTTACCTGTGCCTGCCGGTCCTTCAAAAAGATAGCCGTGAGAAATCTGACCGCTTTCTGTTATACGCTGTAAATGTTTTTTTAATCGTTCCTGCCTCTTGATTGCATCATATTGCATGAGTTTTCCTCTATCACATTTTTTCGAAGCGATCGACGTCAACCACAAATACCGTAGCACCGCCTACTAATACCTCAATCGTTCTCGGAATATAACCGCTTGCCGCTGTATAAGCACTTGGCATTGAAGCCGTTGTCATTCTTTTTCTTGTTTTGCAATTTTCTTTCACAATTTCAAGCACCTGATCCACTTGATTTTCTTCAACACCGATAAGTAATGTTGTATTTCCTGCACTTAAAAACCCACCTGTTGACGCCAGCTTCGTCAATCCGAAATCCTCATCCCGCAATCTATTTGAAACTTTACCGGCATCTTCATCCTGGATGACTGCAATAACTAGTTTCATAATATCCTCCTACAAAATCCTTTCCAATTCTATTCTGATATGATTAAACACTTCTTCTTGTGAGCCTGAGGCATCAATCACTTTTATTTCCGGGGAAATATGTATAAGCTGCTTATAGCCTTCGTACACACTTCGATGAAATGAAACGTGCTCTTGCTCCAGTCGATCTCCGCCATCTATGATTGTTTTTCTATCCAAAGCCACTTCAGGGTCAATATCAAGGAAAAGCACCAAATCCGGATAGGTATCTCCGATGGCAAATTGATTGATGGCCAAGACCCGGTCTACACCTAGCTTTCTTCCTATGCCTTGATAGACAAGGCTGGAATGATAAAATCTTTCGCATATCAATGTTTTGCCTGAAAGAATGACCGGTCTGATTTTTTCTGCGACGTGTTGTGCTCTTGAAGCGGCGTATAGTAAAGCCTCTGTTTCTGGTGCCATTTCACTATGCTTGCAATCCAAAACAATGTCTCTTATCTTTTCACTGATAGGCGTCCCGCCCGGTTCTCTCGAAAAAACAATATGATGACCTTTTTGCATAAGATAAGCTGCTATTTGCTTTGCTACCGTGCTTTTTCCTGAACCATCCGGTCCTTCCAAAACTATAAATAAGCCCTTTTCCATAAACGCTCCTGTTTCTTTATTTGACTATTCTGACCCGCTTGTTTTTGATGCCTATGACCTCTATTCCGGAGTCCAGATAACGTGTGATCATCCTTTTTATTTGAGGGGTAATTCTTTCGCCCATGCATACCAATGGGATACCCGGTGGATATGGAATAATATGCTCACCTGCAATATGATTTGAGGCTTCGCTGATTTCTATCCATTCTTTCGGGGCATAGAAGGCGTCTCTAATCGACATGGCTTGTTCCGGGATAGATGGATTGTCTATTTCCGATGGCGTAGTATGCTCGTCTTGGCGGGTCATGTGCTTTCGAAGTAAATCATCCATCGCGTCAAAGAGTCTTTCCAAATCTTGCCGGTTGTCCCCTACCGTCATAAAACCATTTACATATTCTGGAGTAGCCATCTCCATCTCTATGCCGTAGTCTTTTCTTAATAGATGCTTGACCTCCTGTCCATTGATGCCAAATTCATCTGTTCTAAACAGAAGCTTTGTCCTATCAAAATCAAAAACACCGTTTTCTTTGAAATATTCTGAGCTCTTGAAGGCCTTTTTCGCATAAGGGAGCTGATCGATCCTCTCTTTGATTATATCCAGATTTTCACTTAGCTTCAATTCTCCTTCCCTTTGCATATAAGTCACGGCCTTTTCGATAGAGCCCATGATGAGATAGGAAGGACTTGTGGTCAAAAGAACCGATAGCATGCTCTCGACACGCTCTTCGTCCACTTCCTTGCCAATATGGAGCAGTGAAGCTTGCGTCAATGCGGGCAAAGTCTTGTGAACGCTTTGAACCACTATGTCAGCCCCGGTCTCT
This sequence comes from Tissierellales bacterium, assembly GCA_016938195.1. GTDB lineage: Bacteria > Bacillota > Clostridia > Tissierellales > Dethiosulfatibacteraceae > JAFGVC01. Next base: position 7,970 of record JAFGVC010000028.1, read on the forward strand.
TCAGCTGAAAGGGGTAGGTGTGGCGAAAATTTGAGATGTGCGCCATGTGCCTCATCCACAAGGAGGAGCTTGTTGTGACGGTGGACAATGTCAGAAATTTTAGCAATATCCGTACATAAACCGAAGTAGGTAGGATAAGTGATTACCACCAGCTTGGCCTCGTTGTTTTCTCGAATAACTCTCTCAAACGCTTCCAAATCTCGTATACAGGATAGTTTTATGTTTTCATCATATTCAATCGGCAGATAAACCGGTGTTAATGCTCCTAAAATCACGGCGTTATAAATAGACTTATGGCAATCCCGCGACATGATAATCTGATCGTGTGGTCTTGTGGCAGAGAGAATCGCGGCTTGCAAGGCGGTTGTACTGCCATTGGTCGATAGATAGCATTTATGGACATCATAGGTGCTTGCAATCCTATCGAGCATTTCTTTAATGACACCCTTGGGATTGTGCAGTAGATCTAGACCTTCTATTTCGGTCACATCATGCGCATAATCCAGAAAGGAATCTTCCTCAGTATCTATGCTTTTTCCTTTGTGCCCCGGCATATGGAATCTGGCGGTATTCGAAGCGCTGTATTTTTTTAGTGCTTTTTCAACGCACATAGCCTTTCTTCCTTTCAATTATCCTCATGATCCGCTCACTGGGACAAAAGACAAATCGATAAAGACGTTCTTCTTTGGTAAATTCACAGTACTTGCAATTTTCGTCTCCCTCTCCATAGGTGAAATAATAGGTGTTTTTTACATCGGCGTTAGGGAGCATCTCTGAAATATTGGCTATCCTGATAATATCGTTGAAAGGTACCTCTAAAATCAACTGGTCTTTTTTTCCTGTGCGTTTTGAAAAAGCAATACTTGTATTGCTCAATAAATAGACGTAGGTTGAGAACATCCTTTCAAACATAAGTAGAAATATGATGCCAAAGATAACGAGCAATCCAACGCTAACTGTATTGCGATAATTCGGCAAATTATTCGTAAGCGTTATAAGTATATTTAAAATTAAGACTAGAGAGAATCCAATCAATATAAAAAAGGAAAGAGATTTCTTTTTTTTTCTTAAGACTTCTTTTACTAAATAATCCTGGGTCATCAAACCCTCCTGTCAAATTTCTCGAAATAATTATCCCGAGCATAACGGCTTTTGGTCCTCTCGGATTTTTCCGTTGATTTTGCCGGAATATTTTTTCTTCTTCTTTTCTCGGCTTCGGCCGCAGAAGATATGGTCTCCATGATCAAAATAACCATAAATATAATCATCAAAAAAACAAAAATACCTAGTACAATCATACTTAACATGGTCACAAGCACCTTTTATAAAATATATTTTATTATACACTAACCTTGAAAATAGATAAAGCACATATTATTTAGTGCGCTCCTTACCATCGGATAAGACAAGACGGCTCTTTTTAACGATAGTTCGACGATTGTTCAACGATTGTTCAGCGATTGTTGAGAGGTACACCACTGAAAGAATAATCAGCACAGCGCCTGTGATGCTTCCGGCATTGAAGCCCTCCTTGAATATGACAAGTCCTACCGCAATGCTTGTTACCGGCTCAAAAGAGCTCAATACGGCTGCCGCCCAGGAGGAGATATAGCACAGTCCCGTTTTAAAGGCCGCCATTGCTGCCACGGAAAAAACGGCCAAAACAATCATATCTGCATAACCTGCCCAAGTGACTTCTAAGGATAACGACCCTGCCATCAGTGCGATGACCAGAAAATAAAAGAAGTTCGAAATTGATATATAATAGACCAATAAATATGAATTGATTTCTCTAATCGGGCTGTGTGAAGCTTTTAAAATATAATAAGCATAAAAGACACCCGAAACAAATGCCAGAAAAATACCCGCCCAGCTAAACGCGTTTCCCCACTGATCCACGGACATCATCAAAATACCTATAAATGCCACTAGAACAACCATTGTTTTTTCCAAAGTCAATTTTTCTTTATAGATAAGCACTGAACCTATCAATACGGCTGAAGGATAAATATAATGAATAGAGGTCGCCATCCCGGTTGGGATATAACGATAGGAGTAAAACAGCGTCAAAAGCATGAGCCCATAGCCAATAAAGCTAACCAAAAACAATTCTTTTATTACGGCACGGTTCGGGAAAATAGCGATTTTTTTCTTTTTTAGATAAACAAACAGAATAATAGAAGCAAAAAAGCTTCTAAACATGATAATGGTGATTGCATTTAATCCATTGCTCATCCCAATTCTGGCAAAGAGCGGCATCAATCCGAAAACAGAAGATGCTCCCATTACCAGCAAGATTCCTTTTGAACGATTCATCTTGTTCCTCGATTCAATTTTCTATTTTGTGGCATAAAAACATTTGAAAACCTTCATTGATTCATATATACTTGTCTTGAAATACCAGATGTTTGTTGAGGTGCTAAATATGCAAAATTCATATCCGTCAAAGGGTAGAAATAAATTTTTTGTTTTGACCGGTCTTGGACTAGGTCTATTTATTTTGAAATTTCCGGGATCAAATGATACGCTTTTATTGACCATCATCCACGGCACTCAAAATTTATTATCCTCTTATTATAATGAGCTCACTTTTGCTTTCATTCTTGTCATTAATATCATGACGCTTATTGTTAAGTTTTTTAAACCGAAAAAATGGGGCACTTATGATTTTATCAGAAAAAATTTCTATGTAAAGGATTTGCAGGTTTTTTTTCGATTGATTTCTCTTATAATTATCATCAGCAGCCAATATGGAAGCTCTTTTTGGCTTGATATTTTAAATGAATCAAGCTTTGAAGTTATTGAAATGATAGGCGGCATTATCATTTTTATTACAATTGCCAATCTTGTTTTGCCCTTATTGAGCGAATTTGGCCTTTCTGAGTTTCTTGAGGTGATGCTGGATCGCTATATCAAGCCTATATTCAAGGTGCCCGGAAGTGCCATGGTTTATATTGTGACATCTTTTTTTATCGGTTCAACCATGGCCATGTATTTTGCGGGAGCACAGTATGAAAAAGGCCTTTATTCGAAGCAGGAAACCATGAAAATCTGCACAGCCCTTACCGTTCCTTCTATATCTACAGCTTTGCTTTATTGGTCTCTTATCGGTGATTCCTCATATTTTTTTAAGTACTATGGTTTTACCTTTATTTTGTTTTATTCTATCGGATTGATTCTAGTCAGAATACCTCCATTTTCAAAGATGGATACCTATAAAGCCATCCCGAGCGAGCCTGCAAGTCGAACGGGTAAGCTTAAGAAAGCGATCGATAAGGCTTCCAAGAAGGCTTTTGCTACGCATTATTCTTTAAAAAACAACTTGGTTTCGGTCGCTAGCATTTTGTTGTCTTTTGTGCCTTTTTTAATCACACTGGGGACTTTTGCCATATTAATCATCAATTATACCAGCATCCTGAGATATCTGTCCTTTCCTTATGGCTTGTATCTGAAGCTCTTTCGCTTTGAAGACCCATTTTTGCTGTCTCAAACTTTGCTATTAAATTCAATCGATTTGGTTATGCCGGCTGTTATCTTGAAAAACCTGACTTCTGTGAAAACTCAAATAATGATGGCGGCTATTACACTCAACCAGCTGCTGTATATTGCTTCATTTCTTATTTTACTGTCCTTTCATCGATTGACAACCATGAAAGAGCTCCTCATCATTTTGTTGCAAAGAGTTTTATTATCCGTGCCGCTCGCTGTGCTGTGGGCACATATTTTGTTATAAAAAAAAGGTAGAGTTTTCCTCTACCTTAGTTTAATGACAAAGTCTTGGTTTATTTGGTATTAAAGCATATCTAGAAAATCTTTTGTGTTCATAACGTGGCAGTAAACGCCATCTAAAGCTTTTACCGTATTTTCATGAAGCTCTTTTCTAAAAGCCGCTGTTGCGTCGTTAATCATAATAACGTTATAGCCTATATCCGCTGCGGCTCTTACTGCATTTTCAACACATTCATTAGTCAAAACGCCAGTCATCACCAAATTTTTTATGCCCATATTTTTCAAAACATAGTCAATGTTGGTCGCATTAAAAACACCTGACGCTGTTTTTGTTATGATAATTTCATCACCTTGAGGAGCAACTTGTTCTACAATTTCAGCATCTTTAGTTCCTTTTTTCACAAAACAGCCTATTCTTTTATGACTGGCTGATCGATCTCTACCGTCATCTGTAAGTGATTCTATCTTTATGTGTATCACTTCCATTTTATGGCTTCTGAATTTTTCTTGAAGCTTGAAAACATTTCCAAAGACTAGTTCATTCAACCTTTTGAAATAATAGCCATATTCTTGGTCATCGTATTTTTTTTCTTTCAAAAATCCAAAGCCCGGAGTTGTATCGTAATACTGCATGTCAATACAAAGGAGTGCCGTTTCTTCTTTTGTCAAATCAATCTCAAATTTCGAATACAGTTTTTCATCTTCCAAAATACATTTCCCCTTTATTAGATTGGGCCATAACCAATTAATACGCTAATCACTAAGAATATCCAAGAAATGATAAATGCTACGGCCGTATAACTTGCAATATATCTTACCCATTTACCAAAAGGCACTCTACAAAGTCCAAGCATTGCCATCAAACCACCTAGTGTTGGCGTCATAATGTTTGTCAATCCGTCACCAATCTGGAAGGCTAAAATTGTGGTTTGTCGAGTGAATCCAAGCATATCTCCAGCCGGTATCATAATAGGAAGCGTAACCAGTGCTTGCCCACTGCCTCCAGGAATAAATAAATTGATAATAGATTGGGTAATCGACATATAGACTACTGCAACCATAGTGGGAAGCTTATCTAAATTAGCCACAAGCGCATTTGCAATTGTATCACTGATTCCACCTTGGTCCATTACTACTTTTATAGCCTGTGCGAGACCTATAATGATAGCAGCAAGTGCAGATGGTTCCAACGCTTTAGAAAATGTTTCTGATATTTCATCAGGCTTCATCTTAGCTGCCAATCCGCTGATAATACCAACGCCTAAGAATACTGCGGCTATTTCCTTGATATACCATCCTTTTGTAAATACCCCCCAGAGCATAATAACAAGACCAACCAAGAATACTAAAGCCATAATAACATCTTGCATCGACATGGAATATTGACTTAAGTCTTTAGAAAGCGTAAGACCGGTTGTATCGACTTCCTGAACTAAGCTCTTATCTTTATTTTCAAGAATCCTTTTGAAGTATCGGATATTGAAAAATACTAGAATAGTGAGTAATATGAATACAATAACAAGTCTATAGGGCCACCCTGAAAACAATGGCATTTCTGCAATTTTATGACCTATACCAACCGTATAAGGATTAAATGGCGCTAAACCAAAACCTACCGATATACCACCTACCGCAATACCGGCACCTAGCAACACGTCACCACCAATAGCTAACGCAAGTACCACGGCAATAGGAACGAGTGCAATATTATTCTCATAACCAACAAATATTCCTAGTAAGCCATAAACATAGGTGACGATTGCAACAATCAAAAATTTTCTTTCTCTTCCGATTTTTTTAACGAATGAGCCTATTGTATTCTCTAACATTCCTGTTTTTTCCAACACACCAAACATCATGGCCGCAGCGAAAACAATAAATACGATATCTGCTATACCAACAAACCCTTCAGGTATCGCCCTTAATATGTCGAAAATGCCTACCGGATTTTTTTCAATAGCATGATAAGTACCCGGGATAGTTTTAGTAACTGTCCCTATATTACTTTCCATAACTACCCTATCAAATTCTCCCGATGGAATAATATAAGTTAAAATAGCTGCAAAGATAATGATGTAGAATAATAACGCTAGTGGATGCGGGATGCGATCCAACAGAGATTTTTTTGCCTTGTTTTGTTTCATTTTCTCATCCTTTTTTTTGTTTGATTGGTTCTCAGACATTATTTCCCTCCTAATTATTTTATCATACTTTTTAAATTTTGATTATTGTATCCATAATTATGTCGCATCCCATTGCAATATGTCTGGGACTTGAATACTCTTCTTTACAGTGACTCCTTCCGTCTTTGCTAGGAACAAATACCATGACCGTGTCACAAATCTCATTCATAACAATTGTATCGTGACCTGCTCCACTACCCATGACTTTATAGCTATAGCTCTTATTTCTTGCGTTGTCGACTAAAGCGTCAATTAATTCTTTTGACATCTTGACCGGATATTCAAGATGATTTTCCTTAATTTCAAAATCTAATTTGTTCTCTAAAGCGATTTTTTCTATATAGGTTTTCATGTGATTGATAATACTGAACATATTGTTTTCATCAAGACTTCTTATATCCATCGAAAAGCTAACTTCGCCTGGTATAATATTATAGGCATTTGGCTTGACGCAAATATTTCCTATTGTGCCAACACTATGCGTCTCAAACGTTTTCACATATCTGTTGAGTTCAACACTAATCAATGACGCGCCATAAAAGGCATCTCTTCTAAGATTCATAGGGATAGTGCCCGCATGGTTTGCCATTCCTTTTAAAGTAACTCTAAATGAGCTGCTTCCTGTAATGGAGCTTACAATGCCTAAACTGATTTTTTCGTTTTCCAAAACCGTTCCTTGCTCACAATGAAGCTCAAACATTGCTTTAGCATTGATTTCTCTCCTCCGACATCGCTTAACAATGGGATTCAATACATCTAAGGATTTTGATGCCTCTTCAATACTCACGCCATTATCATCTAAATACTTTGACAAATCCTCGTCTTTAATATTGCCTGCAATCCAGTTGCTCCCCACAAAGGCCGAATGAAATCTTCCTCCTTCTTCTTCAGCAAAGGCAATGACTTCAATAGGATTTTCTGTTTCAATGTTTTTTTCAGTCAACAATCGAACGACCTCAATACCAGCTATCACACCAGCGACTCCATCATATTTTCCTCCATCTTTGACTGTATCCAGATGCGATCCAATTAAGATTGCAGGTGCGGCTTTATTTTTGCCTTCTCTTCTTCCAAAGATATTTCCCAAATAGTCCATGTATACATCAAGGTTTAATGTAGTCATTTCCTCAATGATGAGTCTTCTGGCTTCGATATCCATGTCTGTATAAGAAAATCTAGTAAATCCCGTTCCATTATTCTCAGTAAAAACAGCTATTTTTTCAATTAACTCTTCAATTTTTCGGCTACTGTTATTCATTATTTCCCCTTTTTCTGTCAAATATTTTTTATGTTTCTTGCTTGCACCATTATGACGAATCATATCGACGTGTATCTATTAATAGCACCTTATGCACCTCCCGGTTTAAATTTACTTTTCACAATTAAGAAAAGCAAATATCGTGCCAATCTTCGAATTTATTTTTTTCATTCCTATTTCACTTGTGATGTTTGAATTTTAAATGTTTTCTCAAATTATATAATTGTTCAAAAAAGAAATAGTATTGCTATGTTGGGATTTTTGTATTATTATGTATTGTGTAATCCCATTATTTCGAGGAGGAGAATCTTTGAAAAGAAAAATAATCATATTGGCTATTGATGAAGAAATTGCTATTTTCTTCAAAGAGGAATTGTTAAGCATATTCGGAAGCAGTCTTGATATTAATTATTATACGACTTCCTCTAATTCACTAACTTTTATACATGACGCTGATTTAATCATTTATACCGACCCGAGTATACTCATTGAATTTATGAGTCGCATAAAAAGTCAGTGCCCCGTTTTGATGATGAAAAGAACTATTTCTAAACATGCCGTCCATTTAATCCAACAAATTCCTAAAAATAGTTGCTGTCTTGTTTCCAATATCAACAGCTTTATGGCAAACGAAACCTTAACCACCATCTACCAACTTGGTTTTCGTGATATCTTGTTATATCCTTTCTATGAAGGTAAAACTGACTTGCCGGACAAAATAGATTATGTTATCTCTCCTGAGGATTACAATTATTTAGACCCTCTTAAATGCGAAAAAATAATCATAGGAAACCGTATCTTCGACATCAATACAGTATTAGATATTTTAGCTCTATTAGATATATCCTCAGACGCAGCGGAAGATATTATCATCAAATATTCTCTGAAAATACCTGACATGTGGAAAGGTTTAAATTACGCGCTTCAAAACAGAAGAATTCTGTCTTCTCAATGGAAAATATTGTTAGATGAATTGTCTTTTGGTGTAATCGTTATTGATGATAAAAATAGAATCAGTCTCGTGAACTCTCACATTCATCAATTATTTGGGCCTATCTTTGATACATTAGAGAATAAACCTTTAGCAAATCTTATAGCTATTGACAATTCATTTGAAACCTTGCTAACTGATCACAACATAGAAAACGAACTGTTTGTTTATAATAACACCCGGTTTATTCTGACTATTAAACAAGTGACCCATGACAGAAATTACTATGGTCAGATTATTCTGTTGAGAGAATATGCCGAGATTGTAAAGGTTCAACAAAAAATTCATAACAAAATTATTGGGAAAGGTTATTATTCCAATTACCATTTTGATTCCATCATAGGCAATGACGAGAAAATTAAAGATTGTATTGAGATAAGTAAAAAAGTTGCCCCTAGAAGTGGCGTCATACTCATTACCGGAGAATCCGGAACGGGCAAAGAACTTTTTGCGGGAGCTATACATAATTATTCTAACCGAAGCCATCAGCCATTTGTCGCAATTAACTGTGCTGCATTACCACACAATTTGTTGGAATCTGAACTATTTGGATATGAAGATGGCGCTTTCACCGGCGCTAAAAAAGGAGGCAAGATAGGTCTTTTCGAAAGTGCAAATAATGGTACTCTTTTTTTGGATGAAATCGGTGAAATACCTCTTGATTTACAAGCGAGGCTTTTGAGAGTATTACAAGAAAAGGAGATAATGAAGATTGGAGGAGATTCAATTATTAAGATTAACACACGGATTATTGCTGCAACAAATAAAAATTTATTTCAGATGGTAGAAAAAGGAGATTTTAGGAGAGATTTGTTTTTTAGACTAAATATATTTCAAGTTGATATTCCGCCCCTGCGTGAGCGTGGAGATGATGTTGCTTTATTGACCAAGCACTTTCTGAAATCTTTATCCAATACAAAAGCCATAACGATTCCATTTCTAGAATTCTGTAAGCATTATGAATGGAATGGTAATGTTAGGGAACTATATAACATTTTAGAATATACTTTAACTGTTTCTGAAAAAGAATTATCACCCGAATTTTTACCCTCTTACCTTAAACAAAAAAAATACTTGAATTTCAAAATGAATGAAATAGAATTATTTGGGAGTGACGTATATACTCTACGCTCAGTTTATTCACTCAATAATACCGGGCAAAATTCAGGCAGAAGAAGTCTTACGAGAACCTTTACCAAAAAATACTATGCCCTGTCAGAAATCGATATGCGAAGCATCCTAGAAAAACTCGAAAGCCAAGAATTAATCACAATTTCAAAAGGTCCTACGGGCTGTGAGATTTCAGAAAAAGGACTGTTGTTGCTTAAAAAGCTCAATTACGAACTATAATCCTTATCGGACCATGCAAAAACGACCCGACGGATTGCCGGATCGTCAGAATGATTATATAGTAAAGCTAGCCGCTGAAGGTATCTACAGCAATGTTCTACCCTCCAATGCTTTGACCAAGGTCACTTCATCCGCATACTCAATATCGCCTCCGATGGGAATCCCGTGAGCTAATCTTGTCACTTTGATGCCCATGGGCTTAAGCAATCTTGAAATATACATCGCCGTTGCTTCCCCTTCAATGGTAGGGTTAGTTGCCAAAATCACCTCTTTGACCTCTTCTCCCATTCTCGTCACTAATTCCTTGATATTGATATCATCCGGACCAATTCCATCCATTGGCGAGATGCTCCCATGCAGCACATGGTAAAATCCGTGGAATTCCTTGGTGCGCTCCATAGCGGCCACGTCCCTTGCATCCTCAACGACACATATAGTGGACTTGTCTCTTCTTGTATTGCTACATATGGCGCATGGGTCTTTTTCGGTTAAATTGCCACATATAGAACAAAACCTAATCTTTTTTTTAGCATCAATCATCGATTGCGCCAGTCGAACCACTTCATCTCCTTTCAAATCCAGGATATGAAAAGCCAGTCTTTGTGCTGTTTTTCTTCCGATGCCCGGCAATCTTGAAAGCTCTTCAATCAGATGATTAATAGGCGCTGCATATTGTTCCATCCAATTCGCTCCTTATTAGAACATACCTGGCAAATTAAGCCCTCCAGTAATTTTGGACATTTCCTTTTCCATCATTTCTTCAGCTTGCTTAATGGCCTCATTGACAGCCGCCAGTATCAAATCCTGTAGCATATCCACATCTTCAGGGTCTACGACCTCCGGTAAAATTTTGATATCCAATAGTTCTTTTTTTCCATTGACAGTAGCCGTTACAGCCCCGCCTCCCGATGTGGCTTCAACCGCTCTCTCTTCAAGCTCCTTCTGAACGTCCGCCATTTGCTTCTGCATTTTCTGCACCTGTTTCATCATATTATTCATGTTGCCGCCCGGCATTCCTGCCGGCATTTTTTTTCCTTTTGACATAATGTCCTCCTAATCGATTATTTCTACTTTATCTTTTCCAAACATATCTAAAGCCTTTTGATTGATGGTTGTTTTCTTGCTTTGAGAAGAGGCTTCTGTAAGATTTTCCCTCTCGGTATTTTCAATGACAAATCGAATTTTTATTTGTCTATTTAATAAGTGGCTGATGACTTTTTCAACAACGTCTATACTTTCCTTGGTATTAGCCTTGTTGTAATGAAAGGTATATTTTTCAGGAAATTTGATTGTCAAAATTTCATTTATGATTTTATCGGGATGCGCTTCCTTAATGATAGCGCTAAGGCTTACTTTTTCTTGTTTAATGGCACTGAGGATTTGATCCCAATTGTCTTTGATGTGTCTGAGCTCTCCTTGATTTTCATGAGCCTCTTGCGGTCTTTCTTCTTGAGTTGTTTCTATTTCAGGCTTTATAGGTGTTGAAACCTCTGCTACCGATACGTTTTTCTTGATTGGTAAAGCCTGACTTTCACTCAAGAGTCCAATCGCTCTTGTTTCCAAAAGAATTCGGCTATTGACTGTTTTCTTAGACAGTGCAAGCGTCTCAGAGAATTCTTCGATAAACCTGATGTTGTCGCTGATATTCAATCTGGCGCTTTGTTGCTTCATGAGTTCAATCGCGTCTTCTCCATAGCTGATAAATTTATGGCTGTCTTCTACAGAATTTAATATCAGAAGATTCCTTAGATGGGTGATTAAATCGACTATAAATAGCTCAATCTCCTTGCCTTCTGAGAGAATTTCATCGATTTGCAGAAGTACCTTCCTAATATCATGATCAATCAAAGCATCAGTAAAATTGACAATTGTCCGGTAGTTCACGGTTCCTAAAAGATTAATGACATCTTCATATGTGATTTTTTCAGAATGGTAAACAAGACATCGGTCAAGAATACTCAGGGCGTCTCTCATCGCACCCTCTGAGCTGTTGGCTATCATCCTAAGCGCTTCATCCTCCGCTTCGATACCCATATCGGTACAAATAGCTCGCATATTATGCATTAAACCGTCAACACTGATACGCTTTAGGTCAAATCGCTGACATCTTGACAGTATCGTGGCCGGAATTTTTTGCGGCTCCGTAGTTGCAAGAATAAACAGCAAATGGGCCGGAGGCTCCTCCAACGTTTTTAATAACGCGTTAAAGGCTCCCTTTGAAAGCATATGGACTTCATCGATGATGTATACCTTATACTTCGACTGGGAAGGCATGAATTTAACCTTCTCTCTCAAATCTCTGATATCCTCAACGCTGTTATTGGAAGCCGCATCCATTTCAATAACATCCATGTTTCTTTCAGACAATATGCTCAGACAAGACTCGCATTCATTGCATGGATTACCATCTTTATTGTTGGTACAGTTAATCGCTCTTGCAAATATTTTAGCCATGGAGGTTTTGCCAGTCCCTCTGATGCCCGAAAAAAGATAAGCATGTGCGGTTGATTTTCTCATAATCTGATGCTTGATGGTATCAGTTATATGCGTTTGCCCGACTACGTCTTCGAAAGTTTTGGGCCTGTACTTTCTGTATATAGCCTGATGTGACATTTTAGCACCACCTCGTCGTAATAATATCTATCCTATTATATCAAAATTCATTCCTTATTGAAACTCAAGATTCTTCTCTTTTCGTTAAAAAAGCGCATGTATCCTAAACACATGCGCTTTTTCAAGCCGTGAACCTATCATCGAAATAACCAAACCATCGTAACCTGGAGAGTTTACTCAAGCCCGGATTCCCCACGGCACATGAAAAATTCCGCTTACCGCTGCTTTCTTCCGAATCTGACGGGGTTCACAGCCTTTCATTGCGTAGGACCAAGCTATCAACGTTACTTTTCCAAGGCAGACATGACCTGGATTATCCCTCCGAGAGGAATTCTATCCTGCTATAGCGGATTGCAGGCTACAAGGTACCGCTAGCCCCCCATATATCACGGCTCAATGGCGGAAAAGAAGGGATTCGAACCCTTGAGGCAGTTTCCCGCCCACACGCTTTCCAGGCGTGCACCTTCAACCACTCGGTCACCTTTCCAAAACAAATATGGGATAACTAAAATATTATACATAAAATCCCCAAGACTGTCAATTGATGTGGCATGGAATTGTCATAGAAATTATTTTTTTGAGATAGTTTTTTTAGATTAGCGTAAAGTTATTGTAGGAAAAAAATATAAAAAGAAAGTCTCTTTCGTGTTATGATGAGTTTGCTAACAAAATCTAACAGAA
>JAFGVC010000029.1 GCA_016938195.1 Tissierellales bacterium
AAACGAAGGCACGGCGAAAATGACGGCGGATATGCTGTTAGCGATTATCATGCGATAGACCCTAAAATAGGAGACTTGAAAGATTTAATAGATGTCATCGCACATTATCATGAAAAAGGAATTAGAGTATGTATCGATTATGTTATAAATCATACATCGGATGACCACGAGTGGGCATTGCGAGCCAAAGCGGGAGATAAAATTTATCAAGGCTATTATTTTATGTTCGATGATAAGATTATTCCAAATCAATACGAAAGAACGTTGCCTGAAGTTTTTCCCGTTGTGTCTCCGGGTAATTTCACTTATAACAAATTAATTGACAAATGGATTATGACAACTTTTTATCCTTTCCAATGGGATTTAAATTATCGAAATCCCTTAGTTTTTGCTGAGATGGTTTCTAACTTACTTTTCTTTGCAAATATTGGTGTTGATTTAATTAGACTTGACGCTATTCCCTATGTTTGGAAAACGATTGGCACGGATTGTAGAAATCAACCGGAGGCGCATTTAATATTATCCTTATTTAGAGACATCATTGAATGGTGTGCGCCATCGACGGGGTTGTTAGGAGAAGCCATTATATCTCCTGAGATTATTGTGAAATATTTCGGAACAGATAAAGACCCGGAGTGTCATATATTATATAATGCTTCTTACATGGTTGAGATATGGAATAGTTTAGCGACTCGTGACACAAGGCATATCTCTTTGATGCCTGATTACAATATCGAAAATAATGGAGAGTGGATTAATTATGCTAGATGTCATGATGATATTGGATGGGGATTGGATATTGAAAAAACATGGTCACTAGGATTTAATCCCCATGACCATAAGCAATTTCTGATTGACTTTTATCTTGGTATATTTGAGGGAAGCTTTTCATCGGGGGAGTTGTATGAATTCAATCCAAAAACAAAAGATGCTAGAATATCAGGTACCTTAGCCAGCTTAGCCGGACTTGAAAAAGCCATATTAAATTCAGACCAATATCAGCTTGAGCTTTCAATAAAAAGAATTAGTCTTATCAATGCGCTGTTTATTCTAAAAAAAGGGATTCCTATGATATACAGTGGTGATGAAACAGGACAAATGAATGACTACACCTATCATGAGGTGTATGAAAAAAAACATGATTCAAGATGGCTACATCGATCCAAGATGAGATGGGAGGTTATTAAAAATCCGGAAAATATTTGTGACGTACATACTCAAATTTTTCATAACACAAAAAAAATGATTAAAATCAGAAAAGAGCTTTATGGTATAACCGGAATAAGTAAAGAGCAAATTTTACATCAGCGCAATAATCATATCATGGTTTTACAGCAGCACATTTGTAAGGATGATTCGAATATCATTTTATTTTTTAACACCTCAGAGGATAGGCAATGGATAGATACAAGTGATTTAAAGCGTTATGGGTTATCTGGAATTCTAAGAGAATACATTCAAGGCAAATTAATTTCTTTAGAAAACGAAAAAATACTAATGGGTCCATATGAATTTTTTGTAACAATTAAAGAAAATAAAAAAAAGACTTGATTAAAAGAAACCGGTTTCCTATAATAGAGGTAAGAGATATTCAGTTTTTCTGAGTATTAATAATTTGAAGGGGGCAACAATGAAAAAGATAATTGTTTTTTTAATGATTTTAACACTAATGGTTTCAATCTTCACAGGATGTTCACAACCCGCAAAAACGGATGATACAATTGTTATCTATCAAAACAAGGTTGAAATTCACGAGCAATTGTCAGCTTTTGCAGCTGCTTACGAAGCTGCGACCGGAGCTAAAGTAGTAGTAAAGACTTCAGGTGGAGACTCTCCTTATGCTGAGAATCTTAGAGCTGAATTCCAATCAGACAGACAGCCCGATATTTTTGTCATAGAAGGAATGGGTGGATACAATACATGGGAGTCAAAATTAGAACCGTTTGAAGATGAAGAGTGGATGGACTTAACGACATTAGAGTTTGTCGTTGACGGTAAAACTTATGGTTTTCCTGTGGCTGTAGAAGCTTGGGGTATGGCTTACAACGAAAATTTACTTAATAAAGCCGGCATAGATCCTGCTACACTGACATCACAAGAAGCTTATAGAAATGCCTTTGAGATTATTGATGGAATGAAAGATGAGCTTGGAATCAGTTCAGTTGTTGCAATGGCTGCCGGACCAGATATGAGATGGGTAACCGGACTTCATAATTTCAATGGTTATTTATCAGCTGGTTTACCATATGGTGACACGACAGTTTTAGATAAATTGAATAACGGTGAACCGGATATGGCACGTTTGACAGAGTATGCAGATTGGGTAGAACTTCTTTTTGAATATGCTGACCGCACCGTTTTGTTAACCGGAAACTATGATGCACAGGTTAGTCAATTTGCAACAGAAAAATCAGTTTTTATACATCAAGGAAACTGGATAGATCCTTGGCTTCAATCTAACGAAATAGATTTTCCGATGGCTTTTGCTCCTCATGCTTCTGTGAAGGGTGAACATAATTCTATTTTTATAGGCGCGCCGTCATTTTATGTTCTCAATAATGAGAGCAAAAACATTGACGCTGCTAAAGCCTTCTTGACATTTATGGCTACCAATGAGATTGGACATAATTATATGGTTAAAGAAGCTAATATGGTTCCTGCTTTTACTAATGTTGAGCTTAAACCTGAAGCACCACTTTCTTCAAACGTAACAGAGTGGTTAGCGAAGGATGCAAAGTATACTTGGTTGCAAAATGATATGCCTGATGGATTTGGAATGGGAACAATAGGACCCGTCTATGAAGCTTTTGCAAAAGGAGATATAGACAAAGCTGGATTTATTGAGCAATTAGCAGGACTGATTTCAGCTCTGAAATAGTTGATTTTAAATAAAGGGTGCTATTTATAACACCCTTTTTTTATAACAAAATATTAAATTGAAAAGAGGTAAGCTATGAATAAGCAAGCAAAAGAGAGGTTAGTCTTTTGGTTATTTTTAACACCGGCACTTTTTTCATTTGTAGTAGTCGTCATTATTCCTTTTTTTATGGGATTATACTATTCTATGACAGATTGGACAGCGGTAGCCGGTCAAAAGGCTAATTGGATAGGATTTGAGAATTATAAGGCAATGTTCTCAAGTGTTGCTTTTAAATATTCATTTTTGAGAACGTTTACATTTAGTTTGCTGAGCGTATTATCTATAAACCTGATGGCTTTGTTTTTTGCTTTTTTAGTTACTCGGGAGATTCGTTTTAGAAATGTTTACAGAGCAGGTTTTTTTATTCCGAATTTAATCGGAGGGCTTGTTTTAGGTTACATTTGGCAGTTTATATTTAAGAGTGTTGTGCCAGCAATAGGAGGCCTTTTAGGGATTAATTTCATTGAGAATCTTTTGCTTTTATCTGATCCTAATTTAACGCTCATGGGGCTGATACTCGCATTTACTTGGCAATATGCCGGATATATCATGATGATTTATGTAGCTGCATTATTAAACGTGCC
>JAFGVC010000165.1 GCA_016938195.1 Tissierellales bacterium
GGACGCTTTGTTTGACTTGTGTAAAGGAGTATTGAAATGAGTAAAATTGCATTAATCACAGGGATTACTGGACAAGATGGTTCGTTTTTAGCAGAATTTTTATTGGAAAAAGGATATGAGGTTCACGGAATTATAAGAAGAAGCTCATTTTTTAACACGGGTAGAATTGAACATCTCTACATTGATGAACTATTAAAAGACATGCATATTACCAGAAAAGTACAACTTCATTATGGTGACATGACAGACTCAACAAATCTAATCAGACTTATTCGAGAAATAAAGCCGGATGAAATTTATAATCTAGCCGCTATGTCACATGTAAAAGTATCATTCGAAATACCGGAGTACACAGCAGATACAGATGGAGTAGGTGTGTTAAGACTTTTAGAGGCTGTCAGGTTTTTAGGATATGAGAATAGAACAAAAATATTTCAAGCTTCGACATCAGAATTGTATGGTAAGGTGAAGGAGGTACCTCAAAAGGAGACAACTCCATTTTACCCAAGAAGTCCATATGCGGTTGCGAAGCTTTATGGATATTGGATTACTAAAAACTATAGAGAAGCTTATAATATGTTTGCCGTAAACGGGATTTTATTTAACCATGAGTCGGAAAGACGTGGAGAGACATTTGTTACTAGAAAAATAACATTGGCAGCAGCAAGAATTAAAAAAGGTACTCAAGAAAAACTTTACTTAGGAAACATGGATGCAAAACGTGACTGGGGCTATGCAAAGGATTATGTTGAATCTATGTGGTTGATGCTCCAACATGATGCCCCTGAAGATTTTGTTATTGCTACTGGAGAGATGCATTCAGTTAGAGAATTTACAACCTTAGCTTTTGAAGAAGCCGGTATTGAACTAGAGTGGCAGGGTGAAGGTGTAGATGAAAAAGGTATCGACAAAGCTACTGGAAAAGTCTTAGTAGAGGTTGATCCTAAATATTTCAGACCTACTGAAGTAGAACAGTTATTAGGAGATCCAACCAAAGCTAGAACAGTATTGGGGTGGAATCCAACACAAACAAGCTTTGAAGAGTTAGTAAAAATCATGGTGAGGAGTGACATGAAGCTTGTTGAACGCGAAGAAAGAATTCGAAGAGAATTTGACTAGGAGATGTTTAAGATGATGGACAAAAATTCAAAGATCTACGTGGCTGGTCATAGAGGAATGGTAGGGTCAGCTATTGTTAGAAATCTTGAAGCTAAAGGCTACACCAATATTATTGGTAAAGCTTCAAAAGAATTAAACCTAATGAGACAAGATGAAGTAGAACAGTTCTTCGAAGTAGAAAAGCCCGAATATGTTTTTTTGGCCGCAGCAAAGGTCGGAGGCATTCACACTAATAACACTTATCCGGCTGAGTTTATTTACAATAATTTGATGATTGAGTCCAACATCATTCATAGTGCTTATAAGTATGGCGTAAAAAAATTATTGTTTTTAGGATCTTCTTGTATTTATCCCAAAATGGCACCACAGCCGATCAAAGAGGAGTATTTGCTGACGGGCTCTTTAGAACCAACCAATGAAGCGTATGCTATTGCAAAAAT
Source organism: Tissierellales bacterium (assembly GCA_016938195.1). Taxonomy (GTDB): domain Bacteria; phylum Bacillota; class Clostridia; order Tissierellales; family Dethiosulfatibacteraceae; genus JAFGVC01. The sequence goes on from JAFGVC010000165.1 coordinate 1,560, forward strand.
TGCAGGAATAGAGCTGTGTAAGTTCTATCGAAGACAATATGGATGTGATTTTATATCAGCTATGCCAACAAATCTCTACGGCATAAATGATAATTTTGATTTAGAAACCTCTCATGTTATGCCGGCTCTAATTAGGAAGTTTCACGAAGCAAAAATAAACGGAGATAAAGAAGTTGTTATGTGGGGAACCGGTAAACCTAAAAGAGAATTTCTTTATGTTGATGATTTGGCGGATGCGTGTGTTCATTTAATGAATCATTATAGCGATGAAACTCATGTTAACGTTGGTACCGGAGTAGACGTAGAAATTGGAGAACTAGCTCAGATCATAAAAGAGGTTATTGGTTATGAAGGTGAAATTGCTAATGACCTCAGCAAGCCTGACGGAACACCAAGAAAATTATTAGATGTTAGCTTGTTAGAAAGTACTGGATGGAAGTATAGTACAAAACTGGAAGAGGGTATTGCAAAAGTTTATAGCTGGTACATTGTTTATTCTATTCAAAAATAGGTCCAATCCGAGTATAATAAAATGATAAGGAAAAGCAAAAAATCCATTAATAATCTTAAAGGGAAATAATATGTTAATAGTAAATTTCAAGGGTGGACTTGGCAACCAAATGTTTCAGTATGCTTTTTATAAATCTTTGAAGGAGAAATATCCACAAACCCAAGTAAAAATGCTTAATTCTTGTTTTGACCATAATGGATTCGAGTTAGATAGGGTGTTTGGCGTTGAGAAAAATACATGTTCTAATTATGAGGCTGTAAAATTCGGAGAATTTATACCGAATTATATAAAATTTTATCGCATAATTAATATACTTAACTATTTAAGAAGAATAATATCGGGGTATAAAAAGAGTTACATTAATCAAATTAATCCATCAAAATATATGGCGAGTGTGTATAATCTTGATTCTCAAAAGTCATTTCTCTTGGATGGGTATTGGCAGAACCCAAGGTATTATAATCATCTAAAAGATGAATTGATGAAGGATTTTCAATTTGAAAATATCGATAGGAAAGATAATGAGATGGAAAATGAAATTATTTCATCGAACTCGGTTAGTTTACATATTCGTAGGGGGGATTATCTTAAAATAGGGTTTCCGGTTTTAACATCAGAATACTATTCGAAGGCTATAGAAATAATTATGGCGAACGTAGAAAATCCTAAGTTTTTTATTTTTTCTGATGATCCAATTTATGCAGAAGACGAGTTTTCATATTTAAACAACTATAAAGTTGTTAAACAAAATAAGGCAGAAGCAAGTTATATGGACATGTATTTAATGACAAAATGTAAACATAACATAATTGCTAATAGTTCTTTTAGTTTCTGGGGCGCATATTTAAATACAAACAGCTCAAAAATTGTTGTAGCTCCAAATAAAATCATAAAAGAACATAGCGACGGTTTTTCGCTAGATGAGTGGGAAATCATAAAGGTGTTTAGCGACTAGAGATAGTCACACAAAAAACACAAAAAACAAAAGGGACGGCAGACTGCGCAAAAACGATCCATAAAAATCAACTAAAACAACCTATAGGCATTGAAAAATGAACGTTTTTGTGGTATAATTAATGTACAATAAAAAGAGAGGTTGTTAAGATGTCACGA
>JAFGVC010000166.1 GCA_016938195.1 Tissierellales bacterium
ATTGTCGACCCTATTTCTTTAAAGGAGCTTCCTCACTTAATGGGAAAGACTTATCGTGACGGATGGACAAAGGAAGGCTTTCAATTTAAAGTCAATATACCGGAGGGTCAGACAAAAGAGTTGACGATGAGCTATCAATCAAGAGCCGGTTATTATTCCTACGATGATGTGATTAACGATACTCAAATACAGCTCTATTATATGACACCGGCTGAGTTCTGGGAAGGAAATGCGCGTGTCAATATCACGATTGACTTTCCGACGGAGGAGTATGCCTTATATGCCAATATACCCTTTGAGAAGAAATCGCCAATGCGCTATGAAACGGCTTTAAACGAGCTGCCCAAGGAGGAGTTTTATTTTAATTATGTTTCCAAGGAAGGGCTTGTTTTTGGAACAAACGACAGAAAAACCCACAATTTTTATGTGTGGGCTTTGATAGGTTTCGTCCTCGTCATAGGACTATTGGCTTCAAAATGGAATAAATGGATCGGACGATTGGCTATGATTGGACTTATTCCTGTGCTGTTCCTTTTTAGACCTACATACGGCACTATATTTTTATTGGCCTATTTTGGGCCCGTGATTCTTGGTGTCTTGATAATTATATTAATGATTAGATTTTGGTTGAAAAAGAAAAAAACTACAATTGGATGACGCTTCCTGTAGTGACTTTAAAGAAACGGCTTCCTAATTTTTCTGCAAATCTTTTCTCGGCCTTTTCTCCGGTGCAATGGCAAACACCAATTTTGTGCATGTCTGATTTTTCAAAATAATCAAGTGTTTTTTCCAGATAATTTTCTGTTTCTCCGAGAAGATGCGTGCCCCCGATAAAGGCATGGATTCTTTGCCCATAAGTGCTTCTGACTTTATCGATGATGCTGACTACACCGATATGGGAACATCCGGCTATAATGACAAGACCTTCAGGATGGTTGAGTACGATGACCACTTCCCCGGGCATATGATCCACATGTAGCTCACCCTTTTCCTCGACGCGCAAGTCGGTATGCTCTCTCGGATATTCAGGCATTAATTCAAAGTCGGTGACGACATGAACGGATGGACTGAGAGACATCGGCTTAAGGACGTGTTGAATGGTCACGTTTTTCTGTTTTAGACTTTCTTGCGTAAATGCATTGCCAATCTCTCGCTCTTTCCCTTTTTCAATAGCAACTCTTCTTGAAAAAACGGAAGGGTGAACAACTAAAGTGAAGTCTGATCCATATTTGTTGATATAATCGGTAACTCCTCCGGTATGATCATAATGACCATGGCTTAATACCATGTAGTCAATATGAGATAAATCTACATTAAGGCGTTCGGCGTTGATTAAAAACTTTCCTCCCGGACTTCCGGTATCAAAGAGTATTTTTTTGTCATCATGTTCAATAAAAAATGACAGGCCATGTTCAAATTCGAGTTTTTCATTCAGCAAGTTGCTGTCTTCAATTAAAGTAGTAATGGTTAGGGACATGAGTTCCTCCTTGTGATTGGCATTGTAATACTTCATATTCTTATTGTATGCTTATTTAACAAGAAAATCAAAATGAAAATAGGAGATTCCTACATTAAATCTTCATTAATTTCAAGATTTTGTCACTCTTTTTGGATTAATTGTAATATAATAGTTGATAATAGCGAAAAATAACCAATATATCATAATACAATTGTATTTCTAATCATGGAGGTAAAAAATGGGTATTTTTAATTTTATCAAATCTCAATTCATCGAGGTCATTGAATGGACCGACATGGAACAAAGTGAGATGGTCTACCGGTTTCCGGTTGAAAACAAAGAAATCAAAATGGGAGCGCAGCTGACGGTTCGAGAATCTCAGATGGCTGTTTTTGTCAATGAGGGACAGATAGCCGATGTTTTTAACCCGGGACGTCATACGCTTACGACCGAAAACATGCCGATTTTGACAAAAATCAAATCATGGAAATACGGTTTCAATTCACCCTTCAAAGCGGAGGTTTACTTTGTCAGTACAAGGCAATTTACCGGACAAAAGTGGGGGACCTCTAGACCTGTCATGATGAGAGATCAGGAATTTGGAGTTTTGAGAGTGAGAGCTTTTGGTATTTATTCCTATAAAGTCAATGATCCTGAAAAATTCCTTAAAGAGCTTTTTGGGACAAGCGGTTCATTTAAAACAGAGGATATCAATGAGCAGTTGACAAGAATTACTGTGTCATCTTTATCTGATCTTTTAGCTGAATCAAAGATTCCGGCTATCGATTTTTCAATGCATTACGATGAATTGAGCGTTGAGGGAAGAGAAAAACTCCAATCAAAATTTAGTGATTATGGATTTGAACTGGTTTCTTTTACGATTGAGAACATTTCTTTACCTGATGAGGTAGAAAAAATCATAGATAAAAGAACTTCTATGGGTGTACTGGGTGACTTAAACAGATATACGCAATTTCAGACAGCGGAAGCTATTGAAGACGCTGCACAAAATGAGGGGGGAGGATTGGCCGGCGCAGGCGCTGGATTGGGCGCCGGGGCTGCGATGGCTCAGGCTATGATGGGTTCAGTCAATATGCAGTCTTCATCCCAGGGAAATCACAGTGCAGGAGGCGTTCAGGTCAAATGCAGTAACTGCGGGGCAATGGTTAATGAAGGTACAAAATTTTGTCCTGAATGTGGAAACCAAATGAATCCGGACAAAACTCCGTGCATTAAATGTGGGACTATGATCAATCAAGGCACAAAATTTTGCCCCGAATGTGGAGCGGATCAGTCAGCAAAACCGACTTGTAGCAAGTGTGGCGCACCATTGACACCGGGTGTAAAATTTTGCCCTGAATGCGGAACTAAACAGGAGTAAATTAAGATATGACTAAAGATAAGAATCAAGATATAGACGAGGTTGTTGAAGAATTTGATGAAAAAATAGAAGAAATCAGTACGGATAAATTTCCATGTCCCTCTTGTGGCGGAAATATGGCTTTTTCTCCGACGGAGCAAAAGCTGCAATGTCCTTATTGCAAGACGGTGGTTGATATAGAAAATGAATCGATTGAAGTCAAAGAATATCATTTGGCTGAGGCCGAAGAGATGGCTTCCCACAACTGGGGAAATGAAAAAATTGTAATCAAGTGTTCGAATTGCGGTGGGGAGACTGTGATGGATTCCTCAATGCAGGCGCAGTTTTGTTCGTTTTGCGGGTCATCTCATATATTAAAGACGGATGAAAACATTGGCATAAAGCCTGAGACGATTCTTCCGTTTAGTTTAGACGCCAAAAAAAGCAAAGATAAATTTAAAAAATGGATTGGGGGCAAGTTTTTCGCTCCGAAAGAAGTCAAGCAAAAGCATACACTTAATCGTCTACAAGGCATTTACATTCCTTTTTTTACATATGACGCCGACTCTACAACGGCTTACACGGCAAAAAGAGGCGTTTATTACTATACTACGCATACTTCTCAGGTCAACGGTAAAATGGTGACTAAAAGAATACGTCACACAAGATGGACGACAGTGAGAGGCGTTTATGCCCAATATTATGACGATGTACTCGTTAATTCTTCTAAAAATATGGATGATGCCATGATCAAAAAAATAGGTGGCTTTGATTTAAGAAAGCTGCTTCCCTATAAACCGGAATACATGTCAGGATTCATCGCTGAGAAATATAGCCTTTCGTTGGATGAAGGATGGCAAAAAGCCAAAAATCAAATCGATAACCAGATTGATCAAGGTATTCGAATGCAGGTGGGTGGGGATGAATTTAGACTTGTCAACAAAAGCACCAACTATGGCGATATTAAATTCAAGCACATATTGCTGCCTATGTGGATGTCGGCCTACAAATTTAAAGAGAAGGCGTATCGATTTCTAATCAATGGACAGACGGGTCAGGTGAATGGAGAATATCCAAAATCGGCCCTCAAGATTAGCCTAGTGGTCTTATCGGTTATTTTGGTAGGCGCGGTTGCATTTTTCTTCTTGAGCCGCCAATAGGTTCAAAGCAGACTAAAAATGAATTTCAAGCTTCTTGATACGATACTGAAGCGTTTGTCTAGGAATTTTAAGAAGCTTTGAGGCCTGTGAGATATTTTGATTGCTGGATTGGAGCGCGTCAACGATGAGTTTTTTTTCCGCCTCAAGGAGAGCCTCTTTCATGGGCTTAATTTTATTAATTTTAATAGGGGCAGACTTTTTGTTCAATGTCTTAAACTGATACGGAAGATGCTCTTCCCTGATGATGTCTATATCATAAATACTGGCAATGCCCTCAATGGTGTGTTCTAATTCACGAACATTTCCCGGCCAATCATAACGCATAAAGATATCCGTGACTTCATTTGAGAGGTCGGTGATAAATTTATTGCGTTTTTTGTTGTACTTTTCAATAAAGAATTTGACCAATAAAGGGATATCGTCCTTCCTATCTTTTAAATCCGGTATAATTAAGGTGATAACATTTAATCGGTAAAATAAATCCTTTCGCATTTGGCCTGAGGATAGAATTTCGTTGATATCTGTATTGAAAGCGGCAATAATTCTAACATCAACGTCTATGGTACTCGTTGCGCCCACACGTCTGATGTTATTGTTTTGAATCGCCCTAAGTAGCTTAGCTTGAAGCTCAAGGGGCATTGAATTGATTTCATCGAGAAACAATGTGCCACCATCGGCGAGCTCAAATAGACCCGGTCTATTTTCAGCACCCGTGAAGCTACCTCGCACAGACCCGAAAAGCATGCTTTCAAGCAAGTTAACAGGTAAAGCGGCACAGTTTTGAGCAATGAACGGCTTATCCTTTCGATTGCTTGCATAATGAATCGCTTGGACAAAAAGCTCCTTACCGGTCCCCGTGTTTCCTCCAATCATGACTGGAGAATCGCTTTGAGAAGCCTTGAAAGCGAGTGTTTTAAGCTTGAGCATTTCGTTCGTTTGCCCGATAATATCCATAAATGTGTACTTTTCATTGGTTCTAACATTTTGGTTTTTAACACCCGGCTTGTGAAGGGTGCTTTGAAGATGGACAATTTTTTCAGAAAGTGCCTTGACTTGAGTGATGTTTTTTGATACTTCAACAGCTCCAACAATTTTTTTTCCGGCTTTTATCGGAAAAGAAGAATTAATGGTCGTGATGTGATCACCCTTATAATTGATAAAAACCTGCTCTTTATCCATGATGGTACTCATGGTTTCCATGGATTGGATCAATGTACTGGTTTCATAAGACAAAGACGGATAAATCTCCAGAATATGGCGTCCCAAAGCGGTTTCACCTTCTATGCCGTCAAAGAGACGTGCGGCCTTGTTATAGTAGATAATTCTTCCCTTGTCATCAATGATTTGAATGCCTTCATCGATATAATCCAAGATTTTTATAATTGACTCGTAGTATTTATCGTCCATATACCCTCCGAGTGCCTAAAATTGGGCACATCATGTGATTTTAATTTCAAGCGTATTTCTCACTTCCGGCTGATTTCCGATCGACAAGCGATAATCCATGGAAATTTCACCTTTTCCATCTGAACCAATCTCGAAATTAATATTGGAAGTATCTATTTTGAGGTCAAAGGTGCCAAATTCAGTGACATATTGACCTTGATGTAAGATGTTTTTATCAAATGTCATGCTACTTGAAAAAGACGGACCCATTCGCTCTAACGTTATAACATGATGATTACTGACGATGAGCTTGGTGATGACACCACTAATACCTAGCGATTCACTCTCCTCATATTCATAAAAAACACAAGACAATTCCTTATGATAAAATCCTTCTGTAAAAAGCTCGGTCACAAGTGGATGCTGCTCATCTATGTATTGAATGCCTTTGATATGGATTTTGACGCAGGTCATTGTTCCTCCCGTTATGCTCTAATTACACAACCATTATAACATAAAAAGATATTTTTCATAGAAAAAAGTGATTAAAAATGAGCGATAAAAGCCGAAAAATGGGCGATTTGTTTATTTTTTTTTAACAAAATGGCAGAAATAACCTGTAAAAGCTACATTTTAGCCTGTTTTAAACAGCAAATAAACTGGCATATAAATTGCAATAGTATATGATTGAATTATCTAAATGACATGGGTGGTTTTGGGTTATAAAAAAGTGTTTAATAAATTGAAGGAGGATACAGATGAGTGAAAAATTGAATTTGACTAAGTCTATGCAGCTTTTTGAAGAGGGCAAGAAAATTTCACCGGGTGCCGTTATGGGAATTAGAAGACCCTATAATTTCGTGGAGGGAGAATACCCCATTTACCTAGATAGAGGTTACGGGGGACATATCGTGGATGTAGACGGCAATGATTATATTGATATGCTTTGTGCATATGGTCCGATTATTCTAGGCTATGATGAAAAGGAAATCAATGACGCTGTTATTCAACAAATGCAAAAGGGATTTTGCTTCAGTCTAGTCCAAGAAGTCCAAAACACACTTGAAAAAAGACTAATCGACTTGATTCCGAGTGCCGAAATGGTCGTGCTGGCAAAAACAGGCTCAGACGTAACGGGTATTGCAGTCAGGGTAGCTAGAGGATATACAGGCAAAGACATTATTCTAAGATGCGGTTATCATGGCTGGCATGATTGGTGTGTAGAGAACCCCAATGGTGTTCCCAAGGACATCAAAAATTTGACAAAAGAATTTCATTACGGTGACTTAGATCAATTAGAACAGATGCTTGAGGAAAATAAAGATAACACCGCTTGCATTATTATCACGCCGGTTGGACATCCTTTGGCAGCACCGGTTATCACGCCTCCTGACGGCTATTTGAAAGGCGTTAGGGAGCTAGCTGATCGCTATCATGCTGTGCTCATTTTTGATGAAATTAGAACGGGATTTAGAGTAGCAATGGGCGGAGCTCAGGAAAGATACGGTGTAACCCCTGATATTTCAGTGTTTGGTAAAGCTATGGCAAACGGTTATCCTATCAGTGCTTGTGTTGGAAAGGCAGAATTCATGAAGGTTCTTGAAAGCAAGGTATTTGTATCTTCTACATTTTTCCCGAACAGTCTGGAAATGGTTGCGGCTCACAAATGCTTAGATATCTTGGAAAGAGAAAATGTAATAGATGTGATGTGGAAAAGAGGAAACTGGTATCTTGATGAGTTGAATAAAATCAAAGAAGAATTTGATGCGCCCGTATTGGTTTCAGGGTTGCCGCCAATTCCATTTATGACATTTAATAAAGTGGATGAATATTACAAAGAAAGAAGAGTTATGTTCTACACCGAGACCATCAGAAGAGGATTATTTATCCAACCTTATCATCACTGGTATATTGCACACAGACATACGGATGAAGATTTAAAAACATCCTTAGAGGTTATCAAAGAATCAATGAAAGTCACACTTCAAAAATATCCAGTAAAATAAAATAACGGAGGAATGAATAAGATGAAAAAAGGAAATCCATTCGGAACACACAGAGTATTAGAACCGGTAGGTGTATTGCCACAACCTGCATTGAAGATTGATAACACCATGGAGATTTATGATAATGAAATTTTGATAGATGTCCAGACTTTAAACGTTGATTCAGCTAGCTTTACACAAATCAAGGACCAAGCTGAAGGAGATGCTGAAAAAATTAAGGAGATTATGAAAGGAATCGTTGCAGAAAGAGGCAAGCATCAAAATCCTGTGACCGGCTCCGGTGGTATGCTGATTGGTACCGTACGTGAAATTGGACCTGCTCTTGAAGGAAAGACAAAACTTCAAGTCGGCGATAAAATTGCTACCTTGGTTTCATTGTCTTTGACACCTCTTGTCATCGAGGAAATCCTTGAAGTCAGAAAAAATATTGATCAAGTGGACATTAAAGGACAAGCTATCCTATTTGAAAGCGGCATATATGCCAAATTACCTGAAGATCTTGCGGAAAACCTTGCACTTTCAGTACTTGATGTAGCGGGTGCTCCGGCTCAGACAGCTAAACTAGTGAAGCCAGGAGACACTGTGCTTGTAGTGGGAGGAGCCGGAAAATCAGGTATGCTCTGTTTATATGAAGCTAAAAAAAGAGCTGGGATTACAGGTAAAGTTATTTGTATGGCCCATAGTGAAGGCTCTATGGACAAAGTCAAGAAATTGAATTTGGCAGATGCTTATATTTCAGGAGATGCAACGGATGCCGTAGGAATATATGACAAAATTATGGAATTGACAGATGGCAAGCTCTGCGATTTGGTCATCAATTGTGTCAGTCGACCAAACTGTGAGATGTCCAGTATTCTGTCGTGCAAGGATAACGGTACAGTTTACTATTTCTCAATGGCGACATCGTTCACAAAAGCAGCTCTCGGTGCTGAAGGCGTTGGTAAAGATGTCAACATGATTATTGGCAACGGATATACAAAAGATCACGCAGATATTGCACTTCAAATTATGCGAGAAAGTGAAGGGCTTAGAAAACTATACGCTGAAATTTATGCATAAATGTATCAAGCAAGAAAGTTAGAAAAGTAAAAGAGGAGAAGGAAAATGGCCTATTATAATCAGATAGATTTATGGAAAGATGTAACACCACAGGAGTGGGATGATTGGAAATGGCAGGTTAGAAACAGAATTAACGATGTTGATAAGCTTAAACTGATTATCAATTTGACGCCGCAGGAAGAAGAAGATATTAAACAGGTGCTTCAAAAATTTAGAATGGGGATAACGCCCTATTATGCGGCACATATGGATAAAGATGACCATAGATGTCCAATTAGAATGCAGGCTGTGCCGACAATATCCGAAACTTATGTGAGTGATGCTGACATGCTTGACCCCTTGCATGAAGATGGAGATTCACCGGCTCCCGGATTGACGCATCGTTATCCGGACAGAGTCTTGCTACTCATTACCGATCAATGCTCAATGTACTGCAGACACTGCACAAGAAGAAGATTTGCAGGGCAAGAGGACCATTCAGCTCCTATGGAAAAAATAGAGCTGGCAATCGACTATATTCGAAATACCCCTGAAGTAAGAGATGTTTTGCTTTCAGGAGGAGACGCCTTATTGATGTCAGATGACAAGCTGGAATATATTATTAAGAAGCTTAGGGAAATTCCACACGTTGAAATTATCAGAATCGGTTCAAGAACACCTGTAGTTTGTCCGCAGAGGATTACTGATGATTTGGTTAATATGTTGAAGAAGTATCATCCTATTTGGCTGAACACGCATTATAATCATCCGAAAGAGATTACCCCTGAGTCTAAAGAAGCGATTAGAAAGCTTGCGGATGCGGGTGTTCCTTTAGGCAACCAATCCGTCTTATTGCGTGGAATTAATGATTGCGTATTTGTGATGAAAGACTTGGTTCATGAGCTTGTTAAAATCAGAGTCAGACCTTACTATATCTATCAGTGCGATTTATCTCTTGGCATATCACATTTTAGAACGACCGTAGGCAAAGGGATTGAAATTATTGAAGGCTTGAGAGGACATACATCAGGATTTGCAGTGCCTACCTTTGTAGTTGATGCGCCTGGTGGTGGAGGCAAGATTCCGGTCATGCCGAATTACGTCGTTTCCAGAACAGCGCACAAGCTGATTTTGAGAAACTATGAAGGTGTTATCACAACGTATACCGAGCCAATGAACGCAGATAGCGAATGCACTTGCGACGTATGCACAGGAAAGAAAAAGAGTCATTTGACCGGTGTGGCTTCATTGCTAGCCGGTGAGAGACTGAATCTTGAACCTACCTACTTGGAGAGGAAAGAAAGAACGCATAAATGAAACTGATTGAGAAATTAAATCTTCAGTACAACTCAATAGCCATTATTGGCCTAGCCAAAAATGCAGGAAAAACGGTAACACTCAACTATCTCATAGAAGAAGCTTATGAGTCCGGGATTAAATTGGGCTTGACCTCCACAGGAAGAGACGGAGAACGAGTTGATATAGTAACAGATACGGACAAACCGGCTATTTATGTTACCGTGGATACGTTGATAGCGACTGCTAAAAGCCTTCTGGACAAAGGTGATGCGCGACTGGAAATTTTGGAGAGCACAGCGTATACAAGTCCCATGGGCAACATTGTCATTTGTCGTGTCAAGGAAGAGGGCAATATTCAACTGGCAGGTCCTTCAGTCGCGGACGAGATTCAAAAAATAAAACGGAAATTGATTGGCTATGGGGCTGATCTTGTGATAATAGATGGCGCTATTGACAGAAGAGCGGTGTCCTCACCACATATCACAGACGCTTGTATCGTCTCTACCGGAGCGGTATTGAGTCGAGACATTCACAAGGTAGTGGCTCAAACAGCCTATTACATCAAGCTTATGACTTTACCGGAGATGACGGATAAAAAATTAAAAACAAGACTTGGTGAAACGGGTAAAACCTGCATGATTGACGAAAATGGGAATATTAATTGTCCGAATATCAAAACAGGCCTTGGACGCGTTAAGACATTGACCACTTTGACAAGTGAAGACACACGATATATTTATATTTCAGGAGCCGTGACATCATCGATGTTGATGGATTTAGCCAATGCCAGGCACAAGCTTCCCTTGGTAATTGATGATGGAACGCGGATTTTTTCGGACTATCAGAACTTTAATCATGTGATTAGGAAGGGTGTTAAAATTTTTGTGCTTAATCCCATTAAAATTGAAGCGATAACCGTTAATCCTATTTCCCCACTCGGATATAGCTTTTCAAGCCGAGAATTGACAACACTTCTTCGAGCGGCTATTGGCGACATTCCCATTCTAGATGTTCTTGGAGGTGAATAGATGACGCTATTTATAAAAAAAGCATCTGAAGACAAGCTAGAATTTGATGTGCTGATGAATAAGATCAATCCCTTATCACCTTATGGAAAAGAGGCAAAAAAAGAGATGCCGATTTACAGAAAAGGTGATGAGCGCCAACTGGTCAGAGAGTATGATCTGATGGAACATATGGAAGACTATTATGTTGACCGAGATGTGATTACCGTATTGACCCATTTGAAGGATATTACTGAATCAATATACCGTTCAGAAATTGGCGAAGTCCTTTCAGTCGTTGAGATTTTCGAAATCAAAAATTTCGTGTTGCTTTTAAGACGCTTCAGAAAAACCATTAAAGGGCAAGAAAAATTTGAAGAAATTAAGATAGAGAATCTTGACGAGGTTATTGAATGGTTAGACCCAGGAAACGAAGGTCTCAATACATTTTATATCTATGACGCATATTCTGAAAGACTGAGTGAAATAAGAAAGCTTAAGAATCAAATAGGACAATCTATTAAAGACATTAAAAAGAATCAAAAGAAAGACGTTTTAATTAAATACAACTTGAAGACTAATCTTAAGGGTGAAATTTACATCAACAAGTCTGAGACGGAAAAACAAAAATTACTGGATGACGACAAAACACTCTTTATCTCATCCGAGACGCCGTCTAATCTCATATATAGCTTTAAGAATACAGAGAAAACGGATCAACTTGAAAATGATTTGAGCCGTCTCATATATGAAGAAGAAGAAGAGGAATACCGGGTTTTGAAAAGGCTATCCGGTAAAATTGGAAAAAAAAGCAAGAGATTTCAAAAGAATTTTAAATCAATCGGCAAAGTTGATTTGGTTCTGGCAAAATTAAGAGAGGCAAAGGTGACAAAGGCCACTAGACCTGAAATAGTCGAGGAAGGCATTATAAAAATATTAGATGGCCGTCACCTTAAAACAGAAGAGTCTTTGAAGACGCATCATCAAAATTATACACCGGTATCCATTTCATTAACGACACCATTGACCTGTATTACAGGGCCCAACATGGGCGGCAAGACTGTCAATTTAAAAATGATCGGGCAAATTGCTCTCGCAGCTTCATATGCGTTGTATGTACCGGCAACAAGCTGCAAGATGGGTTTGCTAGACGGCATATTCGTCTCAATCGGCGATGAACAATCTGTTGAACGAGGTTTGAGTACATTTGGCGCAGAAGTAAGGAACGTTTCGGATGCGCTTGCCCGATCGCATGAAAGATGTCTCATTTTGATTGATGAGTTGGCCGGCGGGACTAATCCCATAGAAGGATATGCCATTACAAAGAGCATTGTAAAATATCTTTCCGACAAAAAATCAATATCAGTGATTACAACTCATTTTGACAAGGTAGCAGATGACAGGGTGACCAAATTGCAGGTGGCAGGATTAAGAGAAATAGACCTAACAAGACTGGAAAATGAACTTTTAGACAGACCTGAAGACGGCATGGCCATCATTGCTGAAAATATGGATTATCAACTTATTCCCACAGATGACGTCAAAGAAGCCCCCAAAGATGCTATACGAATAGCAGAACTGATGGGGATGAACAAAGTGATTACAGAATATGCTAAAGAATTGTTGAGAGGAAGTGAACAAATTGAATAGCAAGCTAAATTTAAATCCCGCTATCATAGAAAGTGCTAGAAATGCGGCGAAGACTATCGCCAAAGATACACAAGAATTTATTGATCGACACACAACTGTGACAATTGAAAGGACGGTTACAAGACTACTCGGCATTGACGGGGTAGATGAAATAGAAAAACCCCTCCCAAATGTTGTCGTTGATAATATTAAAGAAGGTGGAGGAATTTCACAAGGAGCTGCCTTTTGGATTGGAAATGCTATGGTAGCAACAGGGTTATCACCTCAGGAAATAGCTGAAAGAGTCAATGCAGGTGACATAGACTTGACGCGTGTACCCGTCCAGAACGACCAAAAGATTAAAGAAGCGGTTAATCAAATTGCAAAGCAAACGACAAAAAAAATTGAAAATAATCGTAAAAAGAGAGAAGCTTACATTCAAAATTTAGGCGAAGGCAGAAAGCCTTATTTGTACGTGATAGTGGCAACGGGCAATATATATGAAGATATTATACAAGCTAAAGCAGCGGCCAAACAAGGTGCTGATGTGGTAGCCGTTATTAGGACAACGGCACAAAGCCTACTGGATTACGTCCCCTATGGTGCTACAACCGAAGGATTTGGAGGCACTTACGCAACCCAAGAGAATTTTAGACTGATGCGAGAAGCTTTAGATGAGGTAGGCCATGAAGTTGGACGCTATATTCGACTCTGCAACTATTGCTCCGGTCTTTGCATGCCTGAAATTGCGGCCATGGGAGCATTGGAAAGACTCGATGTGATGTTAAACGATGCGTTATACGGGATTCTTTTCAGAGATATTAACATGCAAAGAACACTTGTGGATCAATTTTTTTCAAGAATCATTAATGGCTTTGCCGGCATCATCATCAATACAGGAGAAGATAATTACCTAACGACGTCTGATGCTGTAGAGGAGGCACATACTGTTCTAGCTTCACAGCTTATCAATGAACAATACGCTTTATTGGCAGGTATTCCTGAAGAGCAGATGGGCCTTGGACATGCATTCGAAATGAATCCGAAGCTGGAGAACGGATTTCTTCTGGAATTGGCACAAGCCCAGATGGCCAGAGAAATTTTTCCGAAAGCACCGCTCAAATATATGCCGCCGACAAAATTTAAGACAGGCAACATTTTTAGAGGGCATATTCAGGACGCTCTATTCAACATGATTTCGGTTTGGACCGGACAAGGCATACAATTATTGGGTATGCTGACCGAAGCCATTCATACGCCTTTTTTACAGGATAGAATGCTTTCAATAGAAAATGCTCAATATATTTTCAACAATGCCAGAGATCTTGGCTCAGAAATCGAGTTTAAAAAAGATGGCATTATTCAGCAAAGGGCTCAATTTGTTTTGAGTGAGGCTGAAAAAATGCTAAAAGAAATAGAAGCAGAGGGTATTTTTCAAACCATCGAAAAAGGCAAATTCGGCGGCGTAAAAAGGAGCTTGACCGGTGGAAAAGGTCTTGATGGGGTCATTGAGAAATCAGACCAATATTTTAACCCATTCATACCTTTGATGTTGGGAGGTGAAAAATAATGGCTCTCGAAAAAGTTGATTTGACTAAAGTAAAACCTTACGGAGATACATTAAATGACGGAAAAGTACAATTAAGCTTTACACTACCGATTCCTTATGGCGATGAGGCTGATGAAGCGGCAAAGCAGCTTTTGAAAAAAATGGGATTCTCTGAGCCCAGTGTGGTTTTTTCAAAAGATTTAGGAGTAGGCTATACTTTTTTCACGATGTATGGCAATAGCTCTTACACAGTAGACTATACCAAAATCGAAGTCCCGAAGGTTGATCTGGAATTTATGGATAAATACGGTGTAGAAGCTTTTATTGAAGAAAATATTAAAAGAGAGATTGTGGTGATAGGAGCCTGTACCGGTAGCGATGCACATACCGTCGGCATTGATGCCATTATGAATATGAAAGGCTTTGACGGACATTATGGATTGGAGCGATATAAAGGCATCGAAGCCATCAATCTTGGAAGCCAGGTGCCAAATGAGGAGCTTGTGGCAAAAGCAATTGAATTAAACGCAGACGCTATCCTCGTTTCTCAAGTAGTGACCCAAAAGGATGTACATATACCTAATTTGACTCAGTTAGTTGAAATGCTTGAAGCAGAAGGAATCAGAAAAAAAATCATCTTAATTGCAGGTGGTCCGAGAATTTCGCATGAATTAGCCCAAGAGCTAGGGTATGATGCCGGATTTGGTTCAGGCTCTTATGCGAGTCATGTGGCGACATTTATAGTCAAGCAACTGGTGGACAGAAAACTGGTATAAATAAAAAAACCCTCGTGCGAGGGTTTTTGTTATTAAGCCAATAATGCGTCAACTCTTTGGGTATCGTATCCTACGACTTCAACGCCATCTATTACCGTTACAGGAACGCCCATGTGACCCATAGCCATCAATTCTTTTCTTGCTTCAGTATCAATAGAAACATTTTTTTCTGTAAAAGCGACTCCCTTTGAAGTCAAATAATCCTTCATCATTGTGCAATATGGGCAAGTGCTGCTTGAATATACTTTTATATCTTTCATTTGTAAAACCTCCTAAGTTTTGTATGTCTGTATTATACCCCCAAGGGGTATGGTCTGCAACACTTTCTCTCAAATTTCTCTGCAAAAAACAAAGGGGACGGTTCTTTTTGTACCAAAAAAAATAAAAAAACCCTGAAAGTAGCTCTGGTACTCAAATAAAATTCAACAATGCAAAACCAAAAAACAAAAAGAACCGTCCCCTTTTATCTCCTTTTATCTGGACAGATGGAAAATAATGTGATAATATTAAATCAAAAAACAAAAAGAACCGTCCCCTTTTAATTGGAGGTGTGAGATGCCTAGAGGAAAGAGAATTGTCAGTTCAACGGGTATTTACCATATTATGGCTAGAGGCAATAATAAAGAATGGATTTTTCATCAAGAGCATGACAAAGGAAAGCTTTATAACATCATCAAGGAAGTGAAAGACCAGTATCCCTTCACGATTTTTGCTTATTGCATTATGAATAGCCACTTTCATCTCCTTGCAAAAGAAGAATCAGTTTCGCTTCATCAAATCATTAAGCTGATCAACCAGAGATATGCGGCGTATTATAATAAGAACAGGCATAAAATTGGCCATGTGTTTCAAGATAGATATCGAAGCGAGCCGGTCGAGGATGATGTCTATTTTTTAGGATTGATTCGCTATATCCATATGAATCCGGTTGAAGCCGGCATCACTCAGGATCCTTATCAGTATAAATGGTGTAGCTATAAGGAATATTTTTACGAAACACCTCTAATGGTCGATTCAGACTATGTAAAAACCAATATTTGCCCTGACAGGAGTCAGTTTAGGAAAAATTTCATCAATCTTCATCGCGGTGATGATGAAAATCTTTATCTAGATACCGAGGAATCCCAAGAGAGAAGAAAACAAAAGATTGTTGAAAGTGTGATGAAGAACTTTGGCGTTGTCAATCAAGCGTCTGTCAGAAAGTTGAAGGAAAGTACAGGCATGACCCATAGAGAAATTGCGAAGCAGCTTGGAGTTTCGTTGAATCAGGTGCAAAAGCTTCTTAATACATAAAGATACCAATAAGATCATAATAACCGACCTCATTCCTTGTAGGTTGGTTTTTTCATAAAAAATAAATAAGTAGTTACCTTTCGGTGTTAAACAACAAGAGGTCTAACGACTGTTTACTAAAAGGGACCTACATTGTATAATGATAGTATCAAAAATTCGGGAGTGGCTGTATGCTAATTTTGATTAATGAGCTATCAAGTAGTTTTGGTTTTATATTGATTATCATTGTACTGTTGTCCAATCAGAAAATCTTCAAGCAAATGATTCTTAAAGAGGATATGTCTTTAGGCGGGAAAATTTTTTTGTCCCTGTTATTTGGTGGGTTGGGTATCTTAGCGACCTATTCGGGCGTTGATATTATGGGGGCCATTGCCAACACGAGAGAGATTTCAGTTATTTTAGGCGGTCTCTTGGGTGGACCTTTTGTCGGTACTGCGAGTGGACTGATTGCGGGGATCCATCGCTATCTGATTGATCCTATGGGAGTCACGTCGCTTCCGTGTGGATTAACAACGGTCATAGGAGGTATTTTTTCAGGATATTTATACACGAAGACTGAATTTAGAGAAAGATGGAAATCAGGTATTATGGCGGGTCTGGTTATTGTTTCTCTGAATATGCTTTTAGTGCTTATTATGACTAAGCCGGTCGATTTAGCTATTCAAATTGTAAAAACGATACTAATCCCTATGGAATTAATAAATACTGTAGGGATTGTTGCGATTTTACTGCTCACTGAGAATATTTTTAGGGACAAAGAAGCCAGTGCAGCCAAGCAGGCTGAAATAGCGCTTAATATTGCAGATGAGACGTTGCCTTATTTTTTGAATCCTAATAAAGAATCTTATCGCGAAATTTGCCGGATTATCAGTCAATATTCTGAAGCAGATGATGTTTTGATTACCAACAGAAATAGGGCGGTATCCTCCTCGAGAGAATTGACGGATGAAGAGGATGAAATTGTTCGCGAGATTATTAAAGATGTGGAAATTGTCCATTGTAGCCATGTCCTTCAAATTAATGATTTAAATAAGAAGTATAAAGAATTCAAATATAAGAGTCTCGCGGCATCTCCTATATGTGAAAACAATAAAACAATAGGATTTTTGCTTATTTGCTTCAACCGAAATGAAAAACTGGCCTATAAAGAGGAAGTTTTATTCCAGAGGCTGTCTCGACTGATATCTACTCAATTCGAGCTGGTTAAAATCCAACAATTGAAAAAAGAAGCAACACGTTCTGAAATTAAAGCTCTGCAAAATCAGATTAATCCTCATTTTTTATTCAATGCATTGAATACATTGACCTCATTTGTTAGGCAAAGACCTGAAAAAGCGCGGGAGCTCATTGTGAATCTATCTGATTTTCTAAGATATAACATCGAAAACTCGATGAAATTGATTGATATCAGTGAAGAGATTGAGCATGTTAAATCTTATGTCAATATCGAACAGGCCAGATTCGGCGATAGAATCTCGGTTATTTATGATGTGGATGAATCTTTAAGCTGCAATGTTCCGGCTCTTTCTATTCAACCACTGGTTGAAAATTCAATTAAACATGGGATGAAAGTCAATACAAAGGCAGAAATCAATCGGAAAATAGCTATCAAAATCACAGTGCAAAAAAATGACTTCGATTCCGTGGAAGTTGTTGTGGAGGACGATGGCATAGGTATTTCACAGGAAATAATCAATCAATTGTATCAAGACCGATTGGGAGAAAAAAGCATTGGCTTGTCGAATGTCCACAATCGACTTAAATTGATTTATGGAGAGGGATTAACGATCACAAGAATGGAAAGAGGGACAAGAATATCCTTTGTACTCACGGAAAATGAAAACGAAGAATATATATTAGCAGGAGCCAGATATGAATTGTTTAATAATTGATGACGAGCAACCTTCTCGAGAAGAACTGAAATATTTTATTGAAAACCACTCATCTATTACGATTGCAGAAGAATTTGAAAATTCTATACAAGCCTTGAAATATCTACAGACCTGCCACGGTGTAGATATGATATTCCTTGATATCAATATGCCCAATTTAGATGGTATGGAATTGGCGAGAATTATCAATCGATTTAGGGAAAGACCTGAGATTGTTTTTGTAAGTGCGCATCGCGAATATGCGCATGACGCTTTTGAGGTGGAGGCCTTTGATTACATCTTGAAGCCTTACTCAGGAGACAGAATTATAAAAGTATTATCAAAGCTCGAAGGAAAATTGGCTAACAAAGAGGATGATAAAAGACGTCTCACGGATAAAAAGATTACATTGACAAATGGGGAGAAAATTCTTGTTCTGAAGCTTGACGAAATAGCTTTTATTAAAGCAAATGAAAGAAAAACGGACATTTTCTACAATAGTAATGATCAATTTTGTGCAAATGTCAAATTTTCGGAGGTAGAGGAAAAAATCATCGCTAAAAATTTTTTTAAATGCCATCGGTCTTATCTGGTTAATTTAGATAAAATCAAGGAAATAGACGTGTGGTTCAATAATACTTATTTGTTGACCATGGAAAATATTACCGAAAAAGTACCTGTCAGCAGAAGCTTTGTGAAAGAATTCAAGGAGATGATGCATATTAATTGAATGTTTTTTTGATGCATCTCATGTATCTATGCGTGTATTTCGTGCAAGAATTATCCAAACGAGACCAATAAATGATAAAATTTGACAATGGAGGATGATTAAATGACCTACGAATTATACTTGGAAAGCGTTTCCGAGAAATTGAAGTACAATTTTGATTTCATTGAAAACCCTGATTATGACGGCATCAGTTTTAATTTGGCAGCGAAATCAAACATCAGAAACGAAAGATACATCGGGACTAAAAAAGCTGTGGTCTACGCTTATGAAAACAACGAATATTGTTTCTTTAGAACGATAAACCACATCGATTTTAAAGAGGTGGATCAAACGATTGATGTTTTAAAAAAAGCCATTAATGATTTTGTAGAGCCAAGCGATGAACATATGTCTACGATGTTTACCGCCATTTTAGTAACAAAAGGCATTGTTGATGCAGGTCTTGAGGAAAAGATCAGCAAGTTCAGGTATCAGAAATCATTCAAGCTCGGATTACACGGTTGGACCTCCATAAGGCTTGTAATTGTAGAAATTGAATCAGGCAAAGTCATTGCCAGCCGCGAGGCACAAAAAATCAAAAAATTCTACAAGCCCTAATCATTAAGATATCAAAGAATATGGCCGCATATTCTTGATAATAAATTTTAGGAGGTATTACAATGGCATTAATTTTAATTTTAATTGCAATCATTGCTTTCATCATTGCTTATGTCACCTACGGATCTTGGCTTGCTAAAGAATGGGGAGTGGATTTATCAAGAGAAACACCCTCGCACACCATGACAGACGGTGTGGATTATGTTCCGGCAAAAGCACCCGTGCTGCTAGGTCACCATTTCGCCTCTATTGCCGGTGCAGGACCGATTGTAGGCCCTATCGCTGCAGCCATGTTTGGATGGTTGCCTGTATTCCTTTGGATAGTACTCGGATCTATTTTTATCGGAGGCGTTCATGACTTCAGTGCGCTGTTCTCTTCTATTCGACATGAAGGAAAATCTATCGGTCATGTCATCGAGAAAAACGTAGGTTCTTCAGGCAAAAAATTGTTTAACATTTTTGCGTGGTTGACGCTGATATTGGTAATTGCGGCCTTTGTCAATATAGTTGTCAATACTTTCGTTGCAGTTCCTGCTGTTGGTACGACGTCAATACTTTTCATCGCACTAGCGGTTGGCTTTGGATATGCGACCAATCGTATGAACGTGCCATTAGGTATTGCTACTGTTGTTGGGGTTATTCTGCTAGCAGCTTGTATTTGGCTAGGCCTTATATTCCCAATCGTATTACCATTTAATGTATGGTATATCATCGTTTTAATTTACATTTTTATTGCATCAGTTGCTCCTGTCTATATTTTGCTACAACCTAGAGATTATTTAAATTCATTTCTTCTGTATGCGATGATAGCTGGGGCCGTGTTAGGTTTAATTCTTTACAGACCGGATATCCAGCTCCCTGCAGTTACAGCTTTTAATGTTAATGGCAGTTGGTTGTTCCCAATTCTGTTTGTTACGGTTGCCTGTGGTGCGATTTCAGGATTCCACTCGCTGATTTCTTCAGGAACCTCATCCAAACAACTCGACAGAGAAGCCGATGCAAAATTGATTGGTTATGGATCTATGTTGATAGAAGGTGTATTAGCAGTTATCGCATTGATTACGGCTGCTTACATAGGAGCAGATAAATTAGCTGAACTTTCAAAAGCCGGTGGACCAAACAATGTATTTTCTGACGGTGTCGGAACATTTATGTCTTCATTTGGTATTCCTCTCGCTGTAGGTAAATCATTTGTCGCTTTATCAATTTCTGCTTTTGCTTTAACTTCACTGGATTCAGGTACAAGAATCGGAAGATTTGTGTTCCAAGAATATTTTGAGAAAGAAGTGAAAGCCGATGTATCTGTATTGACCAATAAATATGTGGCAACAATTGTTACAGTAGGTCTAGGCGGATTATTAGGTGTAGCCGGATGGACAAAGGTATGGCCGGTATTCGGATCAGCTAATCAATTGTTGGCAGCTATTGCACTGATGTCAGCAGCTACTTGGTTTAAAAACCAAGGCAAGAGTATTAAAATGTTTACATTGCCTATGATTTTCATGTTTACAGTTACGATGTTTGCATTGATATTGCTAGTGAAAAACAACTTTGTTGCCGGTAATTACATACTTGTTGTCATAGGTTCAGCTCTGTTTGTACTAGCACTTGTTCTTGCTAAGCAAGCCTATGGCGTATTGACAGCAAAAACTGCTAAATAACAAAGTCATATAAATGGGAAGTGAGTCCATGAAATTCATCTTTACGGATAAGGCCAAAGAATATCTGGAGAAGAAAGGTGAGAAGGTGCTAACGGTTGATTTGTTTGTCGGAGGAGCTTGCGTTGAAATATCGGAGCCTATTGCAAAATTAGGTCCACCGACAAATATCCAGCACAAATTTGATGTTTACGAATCAGAAGGGTATACAATTCACCTCTTTAAAGGGGCTGACATTAAAGACGATACATTGACCATTACCCTGAGTAAATTCTTTGGCATTGAGGCGTTAGAAGTAAAAGGAGTAAAAATGCTATAAATCAGTCTGAG
>JAFGVC010000030.1 GCA_016938195.1 Tissierellales bacterium
AACCAATATAATCGATGATATAATAAACACATACATGAGCATTTTCTTTATATCCAGCTTTTCTTCAACTAAAAACGGAAACCATTCTAAATAGAGTTCTTCATACTTTCCGTTTTCTGACACAATCGCTAGACCTTCATTGAGCATAGCCAATAGCGCCTTCTCCCCCTCTGGGACGGCAAAGCAAAACTTTTGTTCATAACCTTCCAAGGCCAGCTTGATTCTGTCAACACCGTTATCTGAAAGCGTGGTCACCACTTCCACATTAGTAATGTTCAGGTCCTTAATCAATTTCAATCCTACCATACTTTGCGCTAGCACAGCGTCATAGCTTCCTTCGCTTAACAACTGAAAAGCTTCTGAATAAGTATCTACCGTTATCAACTTATCCGTGAAATTCATTCTCCTTGCATATTCTTCTGCGTTGTCACTCCTCATGACGATAATTTCTTTACCGTACAGGTCTGCTTCAGACTTAATGTCAGTAGACCCCCTTCTCACAAAGATATTGCCCTTCATGACAATATAGGGCACTGTGAAGTCAAAATAGACATCCCTCTCATCAGAATATCCCACGAGAGGCAATACATCCAATTCTCTATCCTCTAATTGTTTCTTAATCACGTCCCACTGACCCACATCAAATTCAACATCCAGTCCCATCTCAGCGCATACAGCTTTCAACAGCGCAACAGAAAATCCATCCGCTTGTCCATTCTCGACGATAGAAAATGGTGGATAATCATATTCCGCTGCACTTTTTACTATCTTGCTTTCATGTTGTGTAGCCTCTGCCGCAATCCCATTAAAAGTCAAAGCCAATAGGAGAAGCAGGAAGATAAAGGCACGCCTTTTCTTTCGCATATAAACCTCAATTCATTCAATAATTATTACTTATATACCCGCATTTAATAATTTTATACGAAAAAATTAATGATTAAATCAATATTTTTTCCGGGCTTTGACTTTTACAAGAAAACGTCATGATTCCATTTATCCAAGTTTTCTATAAAAATACTTCCTAACATAATACTCCCTTGCACCTATGTTTTTCCTTAATCTTTTCTCAAGCTTTTCCTTGAATAAAAACATAGCTTGTGCTTCCTCCTCACTTACTTCATTTAAACTATACTTGCTTCTCACAAAAATATCAGTCACTTCCATAATACCTATTTCATCACGATAATAAAACTTGTAGGCTATTCTAGAAGAAAATTCATAGGGAGTCTCTCCCTTATTGCATGCATATCCCGATAATGCCAGCAAAACCAAGATGCTTTGATAGATATGCTGCACTCTTTCCTTGGGTGGCATTTGCTTGATACGCTTTTCAAGCTTCATATAATTTAAAACGCCCATCATAAATTTTATCGGTACAATACCCATCAATACAATCACAAGCCATAAAATCAGCTTATATAATAATATGTCCTCTTCTGTGGTTACAACTTCATTATCATTATGATCCCACAGAAAGTCATAATCCAGATCTTCTCTCAATTTCTTTTTGGGTCCTGTTTCTTCTTCGTCATACAACTCCCTTTCCCTATCCATATCCGCCCAGATCCTCTCGCTTTCATCCTGATGAATCCAAGGTAACGAAGGCGTTGGTTCAAAATTCATCCAACCTACCGGTTCGATAAACGCCTCCACCCAAGCGTGTGCTTCCTTCTGCGTCACTTCATATACATTCCCTTCTATCTTGTCACCCATAGTATATCCTTCAACATATCGTGATGGAATACCTTCAATCCTAAGCATCACTGCCATAGCTGTCGCAAAATACGTACAGTACCCTCTTTTACTTTTAAATAAGAAAAAATCAACAAATTCGTCATTTTCCGGCAGATTTTCTCCTTGCAAGTCGTAAATGTAATTATTTCTTAGATAACTTTCAATGGCTATCGCCTTTTGATAATCATCCTCCATTCCCTCGGTAATTCTGCATGTCAGTGCTATCGTCCTTGTTGAAACGGTAGACGGCAAATTTAAATAAGCTTGAAGATTAGGGAGACTATCCTTCTTTTCATCACGTTGCATGGCTAAAAGAACTTGATAGGCAATCGGCTGTTGTATTCTGATTGAATAACCCTCTCCTTTATAAATACCGTCCGACATCAAAATAATGCCATCTTCATTCACTCTGATTTTTTGATTTCCACGTCCTTCAACCTCCACGGTTTTCCATGGACCAAAAATCGTTTTTGAAGCAAAATAATGATGTAAAATATCAATCGTTTTCTCTCTAAAATGAGGATCTTCTTCCTCGGATATAGGACCGAAATTTTGACCCGTCTTGTATGTCGTAAAAGTATTGTCTCCATTTTCCCAGTGTGTTCCTGTGTATATCTGCCTTACATTACCTCTTAAATAGTATCGCCCGTCTGCTCTAACAGTCATAATGCGTTGATCATCAAGTATGACAGGTCCTCCCAATCGACCGGAGCTCTCCAAGTAACTCGTGAAGGTTAAATCAAATGGACTGGCTTCCACCGACCCTCTCGTATATTGGCTTCCTCCTCTCATATCTTCAACGATAGGAAACAAATCATAAATAAATTTATTCAGCCACTCCCAGTTTAGTGGTTGATATCCCTTAGGAAGAAAATAGGATAAAACAATAATCAAAATGGCATATCTAATAGCTGTTTGCATCCATAACGGATACAATTCACTGACTCCGCCATCGCTCTTCTCATCCCCCACTCTCTTAATTGAAAAATAGTTTTCGGATCCAACCATAAAAAAATACATTGCCAAAAAAACAAGCATCATCATCAATGCTGCGTCTACAAAAACATACCAATAATATACAAAGGATATCAAGTACATAATCAAGAGTAAGCTTGTTTTTTTGTTTTTATTTAATATGACCCCTGTAAAGGATGATAAAATGACAACCATAGCAATCCATATGAATACTATGCTTTCAGCCTTTATATCCTCTCCGCCACTAAAATGAGCTTGTAAATTAATCCCTATATCCATTGTTCTGTCGAATATAATGCCCGTTATCGGCATCAAAAATCGTTCAATCATGAACAGTAAAACCAGAGCTGCAACTAGGATAGCGTAGATTAAAAATGGCTTTCTTATCAGCACTAAAACCAGGGACGCCACAAAGATGATGGTAAGCAGCTCCTGAAACCATTCCATTGAAACACCAAGCACTCTCCCATAGATAGAAGCAAGGCTCCACACCATGACATAGTAACAAATGCCGGCAATCCATTTTTCATTCCAAAAAATATTTTTAGCGCTCATAACGTTCCAGAACTTCCTTGGTGGATGACTTGCAATCAATCCGGTAAATTCTGATTCCCTCCATACCGAGTTTCTTCTCAACATCAGGAAATATTTGTGGAGCATGATATCCAATATCCGAAACAAGCATTAATATCGGATTTAAATGTTTGATTTTTAATCTAAGCGCGACTGCACCCATGGTCCTATCTAAATTAGACGAGACTATAACAACTGTGGTTCCTTTTGTGATGGTTTCAATGTGAGGACTCATAAAATCTCGAAACTGGCGTTTTCCATCCCCCTTGAAAAATGCCATCTTCTCAAGGAAAGGTTTTAAATCTGATTTCAGCAGGCCGTTAACTATTACAATATTATCGCCTGATTGTGTCAACAATTGCACATCAATTTGATGATTGAGACAATAAGCAATCAAGGACAATGCTATTTCAACAGATTTGTCCTCCAAATGTCGGTCAACATCATTTGTGAATAGTTTTTTATCATTATCAATCACAACTACGACGTGGGAATCGCCTCGATTATCGAAATTTTTGACTATTAAATCTTCTTTTTTAGCTGATAATTTCCAATGGATTCTTTTGATGGTATCCCCTTCTTGATAAGCTCTCAAAGAGGATACACGGCTTTTATCCAAAAACATAGGGTCTTTAATCCCAAGCTCTCCCATTTGAGCGCTTATAGCAATATCAAAGGTTGTAAGATTAATAACTTCCGGATAAACCACTAGAGAAGCCATCGACTCTATTATCTTCACATATGAAAAAAGGCCGAAAACATCTGACACTGTGATTTTTATATCTCCCAGCTCATAGTAGCCTCGCCTTTTCAATACTATTTTTTCTGACTTATAATAACTGTCTTTAGATTTAAGTCCTATCATTTCTACCGGCAGGCGCTCACCCGTCAAACGCTCTGAAACACGGCTTTGTATCCGAATAAAGGGAATGTGGAAAAAGCCCTCATTACGAATCCAGTACTTGACTAGCACAGATTCACCAATATACAGTGCTTCCCTTGGTAATTCTATTTTTCCTTTGAGACTTTTCCATCCAAGATAACTATGCCCCATCGGAACGATAATTAAAAGTACGATGATATAAAAAAGTAGCCATGGCATTATCCCGCCAACCAGCAAGCTGATTCCCAACAGCAAAACTCCCATTAATGCCATGATTCCCGTAACATTAGCCATTAGAAATCACCGGAATCTTGACGCGATTCAAAATATTCTTAATGATTTCGTCCATCCTTTTTCCTTCAATACGTGCCTCAGGTGACATTATCATACGATGTCCCAATACCGCCTCTGTATATAACTTCACATCATCCGGTATGACATAATCCCTCCCTGACATAAAAGCAGCGGCTCGAGATACCTTTAGCAAATCAATCGAAGCTCTTGGACTGGCACCCAATTGAAGGTGCTCATGTATTCTCGTTACATTAACAATGCCGATAATATATTCAAGAATATCTTCATGTACGTTCAACCGAGAAACTTCATCTTGCATATGAAGAATCTCTTCTTTTGATACAGCCTTTTCAATTAAGCTCAGATTCTTGATTGTGTAATGATTTTTGAGAATCTTGACCTCATCCTTTTTATCCGGATAACCGATAGCTATTCGCATCATAAAACGGTCGAGTTGGGCCTCAGGCAGTGGAAATGTTCCCTGGTACTCCAATGGATTTTGAGTTGCCAAAACCATAAAAGGCTTTTCTAGGATGAAATGGTCTTCTTCAGTGGATACCTCTCCCTCCTCCATCGCCTGCAAAAGGATCGACTGTGTCTTCGGAGATGTCCGATTGATTTCATCAGCCAAGAAAATTTGATTGAATATAGGTCCTTTTCTAAAAAAGAAGGTTCCCGTATTCTTATCATAAATATTGACACCGATAATATCTGAAGGCATCAGGTCTGGTGTGAATTGAACTCTCTTGTATGAAAGATCCAATGATTTAGCCAGTGCTTTGACGAGTGTAGTCTTTCCTACGCCGGGTACGTCCTCAATCAACAGATGACCGCCTGCTAACAAAACAATCATGACGCTCTTTAAAATATCATCTTTTCCAATGATGACATTCTTTAGGTTCTTCATAATGACTTCCACACTTTCATTGCGTATCAGATCCATCTATTCCTCCTAAATAAAGGCATTCTTCATATATCAAGTATATCTTGAGAGAAAATTTTTTTCAATAGAAGTTCAATTTTCATACCGATTTTACCTGAAGATAACCGTGAGATAACAAACTCTCTATATAATAAAGCCATAATGACTGAGTTAGGAGTGAATATCATGATTGTTCACACACATTCTGCAATAGGTAATCTATTATATGACTATATCTCACGATCGACCCGTCTCAATGTTAACAAGAGATCTTTCATATTAGGAAATGTCAGGCCGGATATAGACCCTACTCTAAATAGCCTTACCCATCGAGGTAAAGATTTGATAGAGGTATTAGAATGTCTCAAGGATGATTTGTGTCTTAGAGATCAAAGTTCTATAAAATTTTCGGAAAAATTGGGGATTCTTTGTCACTTTATGTGTGATACCTTTTGCCGTTACCATTTCTATGACTCGCTTTGGAAAAAAAATATTTATGAGCATATTCGCTATGAAATTAGGTTGCATTTTGCTTTCATGGCTTCAGAGAAGAGATTCAAGGAAGCGCTAGCTCGACACAAAAGTTCAAGCAAAGGTTTTGAACAAGTCTACAAAGAACTGACCGAACAATATGCCAAAGAAACAGGCGAAATTGAAAGAGATATCGAATATGCACTTGAATACTGCCTAAGCACAATCGATGAAATAAATTCAGTCCGAATGCCGGCACGAAAGGAATACATCGCGTAGTATAAGGAGGATTATGATATGAGAATAGCCTATTTTACTGACACCTATTTGCCACAAATAAACGGGGTAACCAATACACTATCCAAGCTGACTGCATATTTAGACAATAAAGAAGAGCTTTCATATAAGATTTTTGCACCGGATTTTAACGAGCCTTCTTCCGAACATCAGCATGAAAATGTTGAACGATTTTATAGCTTCAAATTTTTTGCCTATCCCGAATGCAGACTTTCTATCCCGAATTTTATTAAATTATATGCCGCATTAGATGCCTTTAAACCGGATATTATCCACTCCGTAACAGAAATAAATATGGGCTTGGCCGGTATCAAATATGCTATGGATCGAAAAATTCCTCTCATTACAACTTTTACAACCAATTTTCCGGAATATATGAAGTTTTACAATGTCCCGTTTTTATATGATTTAAGCTGGCATATGATGAGAAAAGTACACAATCAGTCACAGCTGTGCTTGTGTCCATCAAATGAAACAAAAAAACTTTTAGAAAGTAATGGCGTTAAAAATGTAGGTCTCTGGGGCCGTGGTATCGATTACGAGAAATTCAAACCTCTTGAAGACAAAAATGAGGTTAAAGCACGATACGGTATCTCCGGAAAAATCATGTTGCTATACGTGGGACGCGTCAGCAACGAAAAAAATATTGATCTTTTGATTTTAGCTTACCAACAGTTGAAAAAAATATATGGCGAAAAACTGGCTTTAGTCATCGTCGGCGGTGGACCACGCCTAGATGATTTGACTAAAAAAAATCCGGATATTATATTTACAGGTTATCTCAAAAACAAGGAGCTTACCGATTTATACGGTGGCGCTGATATTTTTTCTTTTCCCTCCTCCACTGAAACATTAGGCAATGTTGTCTTAGAAGCAATGGCTTCAGGCGTTCCGGTAGTCGGTCCCTCTGCCGGAGGCCTAAAGGACAATATCATTGACGGCTACAATGGAATCATGGTTGAACCCAATCATCTAGAAAGCTTTTTTCAAGGCATCAAAACGCTGATTGATGAGGATGAAAAAAGAATTTTCATGTCTCAAAACGCCAGAAAGTATGCTGAAACCAAATCCTGGACCAGTGTTTTTGATCATCTTATCCTGCATTACACCAACCTATTAGAGCAATTCAAGCTTTCTGATATCGCATAAAAAAAGAGCTTCATTTTTGAAGCTCTTTTTATTTGATTGCTTGCTTTTACCTGATTTTCAAGCTATTCTTGCAATTTTGTTCGTTGCTTAACTTTCTTCCGCAAAAGACTGTAGGCAACAGATGTAAGTGGAACTCCCACCAACATCCCTAATATCCCTCCAAAAGCAGCTCCAATCGTAACCGCAAGCAAAACCCAAATCCCAGGCAATCCTATCGATGAACCGACTACTCTAGGATAAATCAGATTTCCTTCCAGTTGTTGTAGTACAACGATAAAAACAACGAACCATAAGGCTTGTATAGGAGACACCATAACAATCAGAAAAACACCTGCAGCCGTACCGATAAAAGCACCAAATACCGGAATCAAAGCGCCAAATCCCACCATTGCTGATATGGCTACAGCGTAGGGCATTGAGAAAATCGTCATTCCTAAAAAACAAAGTACACCAATGATGAATGCTTCAAAAAATTGACCTTTGATGAATTTTGAAAAAATATCATTGGATAATGCAGCCACTTCAATGATGCCGCTTGCTGTCTTCTCCTTAAGAAAAGCATATAGTAATTTTTTCATCTGTCTGCTCAGCGTTTCTTTCTGAAGAAGGATATAAATTGAAAATACTAGACCTAAAAGCAGGTTGATAATGACCCCCAGAATTGAAGAAGTGATTCCGATTGTCGTAGTAAAAAACCCTCCGCTTCCCTTTGATAAAAATTCATACGCCGTTTCCGCAATATAATCCCAGTTAACGTCCATTTCATAAATACTAAGAATATCTAGATTGAGTAGCTTCAACCAGCTTTGAATTCTTTCCCAGTAAATAGGAAGATTATGGGATACAATAGCAAAGGTATCCTTAAGCTCCGGTAGAACGAGAACGACCAAAGCCGTCATTCCCACCACGACTGTCACAAAGGTCAGTAAAAGAGAAGCCGCTCTCTGTCCCTTGCCTAGCTTCAATTTTGCGACTAGCTTATTCTCAATGACTCCCATCAGCACATTAAGGACAAAAGCAAGCGCTAAGCCCGTGATAAAAGGATAGAAAAATCCGAATCCCTTTATCAATATCTCCAGTACCACCGGTAAGTAAACAATAACTGCCGCAATGACGCCTATAATCAAGGCATAATTAATAAATTTTTTATATCTGATCTCCATTACTAAACCTCGTCCTTCATCCAATCCGGCTTTTCCTTGTTGAAAGGACGGATCGGAAATTTTTCAGAATGATATTTGAGGATATCACTACCTTTTTCAGGGTTGCTTTTGTAGGCCTCTATCAAGGTCTCAGGAATCTCAGAGCTAAACGGACAGGCTGAAACACATATGCCACAGTCCGTACCCAGTATTCGCCATTTTTTATAGCATTCCTCTTGAATAATTTGCCATCTTTCCACACCGTCGATAAGCTTCGGGTCTTGATTTGAAATGGCTTTAGCCGGACAAGTAAAGGCGCAACGGTTGCATATTTTACAAAAGTCCGTAATATTAAAATCTGAATTTTTGTCATGATTGAGAGGCATATTGGTTGTCACGGCTCCCAAGCGAACTCTCGAGCCGTATTTTTCTGTCACCAGAAGTCCATGACGACCTATATCGCCAAGCCCTGCTTTTTTTGCGGCTAATGGCATCACCATCAAATAATTGCCATCCATATGGTTTCTGGCATCATAGCCCAGACTTTTGATATAATAGGTCAGCAGCATCCCCACGACCGCTGCGTCCACATAACCCTTGACCGCCGCCAAGGATTCAGGAATTTGAGGTGCCGTGTCAATCGCTTCCTTGTTCATTTCCACAGCAAAAACAATCGTGTGTTCATGGACGGGTTCGACCTTTTGCCCGTAAACAACATCATGTCTCCCACGCGTAGAATAATAATAGCTCTCATCACAGGCTGTAATTCCGCATAACACACTGCCGTAATACATCGCCAAACCCTTTATTCTTTTTGTGAAGGCCTCCGGATCACTCTCAAAAGGAGAACATGCCACCGAAGGACCCTCTACAAGATGTTTAATATCCGCCAGAAAATCAAAAGCAGATGTCACCATCGGACAATTCAGAGGATGATACATTGCCGTCCCATCTGCGCATAATCCCGGCATCTCTCGTATGCCATCATCGATCTCTTTTAATTCAGGATGCATTCGATAATAATCCTCATAGGTCGGCGTTCCTTCTATTCTTGCCATCCTTGAAAACATGATATTTCTTTCATCAATTCTCATCATCAACCTCTTATTAATTCTTCATTGCGACTCTCTCGCATTAATTTCATCACTATTATACCTTTAAATTATATTTCATACAAGCCAAGAGAAGTCAAGGGGACGGAAGTCAAGGGGACGTTTTGTTTGGCACGCTCAAACGAGTCAAGGGGACGTTTTGTTTGACTTATGAAAATGATTATTTGCATCCGAACCCATAATTGTGTAAAATCAAAAGAAGGAATACTGATTTTTTATTTTATAACTTACAAGCTAACTTATTAGCAAGTATAAAGGTAGGATGCTATCATGACATTAAACAAACGTTTCAAAAGTATATTGATGATTCTTCTGATTGCAATCATTGCAACATTTGGTTACCATCGTTATTCTGAAAATGTATTTGATGAAAAAATACTCAATATTGAAAACATCATGTCGCATATAGAGACCCTATCCTCCTATGAATATGAGGGGCGTTTAGCAGGAAGTATTGGAAATCAGAAAGCATTATCCTATATTGAAAGCTATTTTCAGGAAATAGGCCTCCAACCTGCAGGCACAAACAACACTTTTTTGCAGCCGTTTTCTATCATGATGCCACAAGTGGATTCAAATCCGATTTTTGAGATTATTGGCGATGATGGAAATATCAAAAATTCCTTTGAAATGTTCAGTGACTACAGTGTAGTGATGTCTCCCAATGGAGGGGGCATTGATTTTGAAGGAGAATATATTGTCTTAGGTTCTAATTTTTTTAGAGTCAATCCTTCAGAAATCAAAGATCGAATTGCCGTTATTATATCCACTCGCTTAACACCTAAAATTGTATCCCATATTATGGCCTCAGGTGGAAAAGGGGTCCTTTGTAGTGCGGATTCAGAGTCTTTCGGAGTCCCAAGTCAATATGAAACAACAAAAAATCTCAACACATCGGGTAAAACAGGGGATTCAATTCTGGTCGGATATATTTCTGAAGAAAGCTATCAATATCTTGAATCCTCTACAAATCAAACGCTAAAGATAAAAGTAGCTATTGATTTTCCCATTATCGATACAGCAAACATTCTCGGTAAGATTGAAGGCCAATCCTCTAAGAAAGATATATTGCTTATTTCAACTAATTTCGACGGGCTCGGTATGGGTGTAAATGGCAAATATTTTCCGGGTGCCATCAACAATACAGCAGGAATGGCCATTATCATGGAACTGGCACGAGTCATGTCAAATCAAGAAAATTTACCCTATGATACTGTTGTTTTTGCCGGATGGAACGGACAAAAGCAGCAGCTTTCAGGATCTGCATACTACATCAATCATGCGCTCTATCCACTTGAAAATACGGCTGTCCTTCATCTTGAATCCATCGGTAAAAAAGCTGCAAAAGACATCATAATAGCTTCCGACCCTATTCTTGGCACATTGTATAAAGATAAAATCAGAAATTATGCATGGGATGCCGGTCTAACTCTAGAGCAACAACCGGTTGCCTTTGGTGTTATCACTCAATTTTCAGATAATCAGGTACCTTCAGTTTTACTGACTGACGGCAACCGCACATTAGATAATAATATGGATCAAATCGAAAACATAGATGTTGCTGTTATCGAAAAAACAGCCAAAATCTTGACCACCTACATAAAAAGAGAGATTTATAAGGATTTGAGATTTGATTATTTAAGTATGCTTGAACGCATGATATTGTTATGTTTGGCATTGGGAGGCTTATTCAGCTATTTGATAGGAAAAGCGTATACGTCTCACTCAGGACAATTGATGGCAAAAAAAACATTGGAAACTCTTTATTTTTCAACACCCATTATTCTCTTAAGAAAATTTTATAATTATATATTTCCCTATATCCTCGCCGTCTTTATGCTGGTCTTGCTTGCTAACACTGATCCACACACAGATATGCTAATCATCAACGGCAAAGCTGAGACAAATATGTCTTTATATTTAATATTTAAAAAAAGTTTAGTATACCTATTAAATTTGCTTGACTTTAATGCTTACAACACGAAAGAAATCAGCAATATTTCACAGATGATTTATAATTCTAGCAAGCTCAGTATCGTATTAGTAAGCACTTCACTCATATTATCTACCATTTTAGGCATCTTGAGAGGTATGTATGAAGGGTTCCGTGCTAAAAAATCCAGACTTGGATCGCTTGGTACACTTGTATTTTTTTCCATACCGGATGTATTGATCGTGTTATTTGTTTTATTAATATATACCATGTTTGCAGCTCAAATTCCAACCTTAAAAGAAATCTCATCCATTAAGGCTTTTTTTCTGCCCCTATTGACCTTATCCATCATTCCGACCACCTATATTTCTAGAATTACACTCATTACAATTCAAGATGAGTTGACAAAGGACTACATTAAAAACGAAAAAGCCAAAGGCTTCTCCAGACAAAAAATCATCTTTGTTGAATTACTGCCTGCTATCATTTTCAGAATTGTTGATGCGATGCCGACCATTGTCACGATGCTTCTCTCTAATATGATTATCGTTGAGTATTTATTTAATTATCATGGTATCCTCTACTTTCTGATATACCTATATAACAGACAGGATGTGTATCGTTTTGTCCCGCTCATTTTGACATTAGGATTTATCTATATCATCTTCACAAAAGGATTTCAGTGGTTTGCCAAAATCATTAATCCTATGAAACGAAAGGGGGCTTAGCGATGAAGAAAAAAAACCTTCCACTGATTTTAGGAAGCCTAATTCTTATATTGATTCTTACTATTATGCTCTTTCCGGAATTATTTGCCACGAGGAGCCCCTATACCATTCAACATATTCGATTTCTCCACGATGAAGGACATCTTTCTGTTCAACGCGCACCATTTTCTCCTGATTATGATTTTATGCTGGGCAGCGATCATCTTGGCAGAGATATATATAGTTATATCATTTATGGCACAAGGCTTACCATTTCATTAGGTGTCTTGATTGCACTCGGACAATTTCTTGTTGCTGTCCCGATGGCCATGGTCGCAGGATTTGGAAACAGAATTGCGAAATCAATCATTCAGCAATTTAATGTTGTTTTCTCTGCCATTCCGGCTTTATTGATTGCCATCATTCTATTAAAGTTGGACTACTTTATCGGTCTTGAAAAAAAACAGTCGATAATGTCGTTCATTTTGATATTGACTGCTGTCAGTTGGGCCAGACTATCTTATCTCATGATGGAACGTGTTGAATCCATTATAAAGCAACCTTTCATCAAGGGAGAAATTGCCATAGGAAAAACCCATTTCAGGATTGCTATTGAAAATGTATTGCCTCATCTCGCACCTGAGTTGATCGTTTTGTTTTTCATGGAAATCGCAAGAAATCTTTCCACACTGATGCAGCTCGGAATCTTCGCAGTTTTTGTCGGAAATTTAGGGTTGATTAATGACCCTTCAGCCGGCTTTAAATTAAATACCGACATCAGCTTTGAACCTGAGTGGGCCAGCATGTTGAGCACATCAAGAACACTCATCAGCCTTGCGCCGTGGACGGTCATCTATCCGGCACTCGCTTTCTTCATCAGTGTACTAGGTTTTAACCTTTTTGGAGAAGGTCTCAGAAATTTAATGCAAAAAAAAGACTCCAAAGCAGTATTTGTGTTTAGAAAAATCGTTACACTGGACTTCCGTTTTTTTTATATCCTTTTTAAAAAAATCAACAAGTTTGGAATGACTCTATCCATTGGTGTGTGTATCCTGATAATTGGTTTATTTTCATATCTTTATCATGAAGATGATGGATTCAGATACGATACCATCACAAACGTTTTTCCCGAAAAAACGGTCATCGGCACTGCAGAATCCGAGTATGTCGCGGGTCTTATTTCAGAGTATATGTCGCAATTAGGGGTTGAACCTCTTACCAATCAAAGTCTCTTGATCCCTTACGATATCGGTTCATCATATTTGATTGAAAAGCAAAAATTGATTCTCCTTACAAGCAATGACAACGTTCAATTAAATCAGGGAACAGATTATGCTTTTTTAACCACCGGCAACGTCTCCGAATCCGGAACAATTTATAACGCTACACGTGATGATTTATTTAACATTAATGATTTCTCTCAGTATGAAAACAAGTATATTTTAATTGATCAAATTCATTACAATGATGCTGCTATACAACACATCATTGCAAATATAACCGCCAACACGCAGATTAAAGGGATTATACTCGTATCTCGAACGCAACAAATCAATCCAAATTATATTGTGAATTCCGATGATAAAAAAGTGGTCATCCTCATATCCCAAGAAGCATCTCAAACAATAAAAGATAATCCGGGCTTGGAAATTTCTGTAGATACGACCGTAAAACCCTTAGCATCAAGTGGTTACAATATAGTCGGTATCAAGCGTGGAACAGATCCTCATATTGGTGAGGAGGCCATCGTTATTGGCATGAATTACAATTACCTCGATGAAGAAGGTGCTGAAGTATTAAAGTTCAATTTGAAGCTGATGGAAAAATTTTGCAGCATGGATGACCAAAAAAGATCCATCATATTTATGTTTCTAGATGGGACTATCAATGAAAAACAAAATGGTATCCATGCTATCGCTCAGGATTTCCCATATGTATCTCAAAAGGTGCAAGTCTTCCTAGATTTAACGTCTCTCATGCATACCCAATTTGGTGAAATTGAGTATAGCGCAGCTCAAGCGCCACTCACTAGACAATTTGCATGGAGTATGGGACACCATTTTGATATCACGCTGAATCAA
The DNA here is from genome assembly GCA_016938195.1 of Tissierellales bacterium. Lineage (GTDB taxonomy): Bacteria > Bacillota > Clostridia > Tissierellales > Dethiosulfatibacteraceae > JAFGVC01. Next base: position 14,274 of record JAFGVC010000030.1, read on the forward strand.
AAAAAATACCCCCTGAAATTTCTGGAAACCATGTATATTGATGGCTCTTATTATTTTACTCAACGCGAATCAGACAATGCACTTTTTTGGAAGGAAGGCATCCCCACCATTATCCTTGGCACTTTGAAAAAAGACATTAATCCTCTGCAAGTGAAAGATTTGGGAAATATTATCGTGGAAGTCGTTAACAAGAATAATTATTGAATTTTCAGCATAAGGGAGCAAATAAATGGACAATCGCTTACTTGAGATTAACAATTTAAAAATCTCTTTTTATCATCAACACCGAAGCATCCAAGTAGTCAGAGGCTTTGATTTAAGTTTAAATAATAGAGAGATTGTAGGGATTATCGGCGAGTCGGGTAGTGGCAAAACAGTTTCTGCCACATCTATTTTGAAATTGGAAGATGAAACACAATCCATTGACTCCGGTACTATTATTTTTAATGGTATCAATCTTCTGGAGCTGTCAGAAAAAGAATATCAAAAAATTAGAGGAAATCAAATTTCGTATATTTTTCAAAACGCCTCCAGTGCTCTGAATCCTTACAAGAAAATCGGTCTGCAGCTAACAGAGGTATTAAGAAATCACAAACTACCTTTTTCTAAAAATATTGTTTTAGACGTATTAAAAGAAGTCGGAATCGAAGAAGCTGATACCTCTTATGATATGTATCCATTCCAATTAAGTGGTGGTCAAAATCAAAGAATCATGATTGCGCAAGGAATCATCAGCAAGCCGGACTTGTTGATAGCAGACGAGCCTACAAGCTCAATCGACGCTTCATTAAAAAGAACCGTGTTGGATTTGTTAAAAAAAATCAATCAGAAATCTCATATGGCCATTATCTTTATTACGCATGATTTTGAGGCAGCTAAATATTTGTGTGAAAAGTTGATTATCATGTATGGTGGACTTGTGATGGAGGAAGGAGAAGTCAATGAAATATTTGCGAAACCCCTCCATCCCTACACAGAAGAACTGATCAAATGTGCCAATTCCTTGACCCAAGGAGATCTGAATGTCTATACACTCGAAGGAACTGCACCAACTCCTTTGCAATTTAAAGAAGAGTGTCCTTTTATCTCAAGGTGCAAAATGAAATTACCTGAATGTTCTTTCGGCATTCCAAAAATGACTACATTAGGCACTCGAAAGGTAAGATGCATAAAATATGAAACGAGGTGAAGCCATGCCTGAAATCGCATTGAAGGTAGAAAACCTATCAAAACATTTCATTATAAGGAATAATGCTTTTTCAAAAAAGAAAATCATCAAGGCTGTCGAAAAAATAAATTTTGAAGTGGCTACAGGTGAATCATTGGGTTTAATTGGTGAAAGCGGTTCCGGAAAAACAACCGTTGCCAACTTACTCGTAAAACTATTAGAACCTAGCGAAGGCACAATCCGATTATTTGGGAAAGACATCACCCATCTGAGTGAAGAATCAATGCGTCCATACAGGTGCGATATCCAAATCATATTTCAATACTCACAAGCTATGTTAGACCCTAAAATGACAATAAATGAGCTTCTGAGAGAACCTCTTGAAATTCATCAAGTGGTCAGTCAGCATCAAATTGATGATGAAGTAAATCGATTGCTTAAAATGGTTGGACTATCAGAAACAGAAAAGGCCAAGTTTCCTTCACAGTTAAGCGGCGGTCAAAATCAAAGAATTCTGATTGCACGAGCTATTGCCACACGAGCAAAGGTGATTATTTGTGATGAACCGGTTTCTTCACTTGACGTATCTATTCAAGGACAGATACTGAATCTGCTTATGCGTCTAAAGCAAGAGCTTGATTTAACCTATATATTCATATCTCATGATTTAAATGTTGTCAAACACATGTGTCACCGAATTGCCGTAATGTATCAAGGAGAAATTATCGAAATTGGCCCAACCGAAAAAGTACTCTCTAATCCTCAGCATCAATATACCCAAAAGCTTATCCACGCCTTGTTGTGACAAGTCAAGGGGACGTTTTGTTTGACACACCCGTTCCTTAGACAAGTCAAGGGGACGTTTTGTTTGGCACACCCGTTCCTTAGACAAGTCAAGGGGACGTTTTGTTTGGCACGCTCGTTCCTTAAATGATGCCTTTTTCGACACATTCCCTTACAATTTCAGTGATGATGTCATTTAATGTTGACTCTTGAAGTCGTTGTGTTCTGAATTTTGATAAGAGGCTTTCATCGGATAAATTATTTTTGGCTGGTCTTCCGATTTTTTTACAGTAGCTATTTGATGTCAATTCATTGAAAAAATAAATTGAAATACAATACAGTTCTTTTTAATATATGATTTTTCGGCATTTTATTGTATAATGATAAGTGAAAAAATATTAATCATAACCCAATCCAAAAGACCAAGAAGAACATTCACTCCCGAATTCAAACGTCAACTTGTCCAGCTTTATAAAAATGGCACCCACAAATGCGATATTGCCAAAGAGTATAGGATCCATTCATAGTTGAGTTATGTAAACCCAGTTTATTTAAGAACTGTTACACTTAAAAAAGTATCCTGAAAAAGTGTTGCCAATTCAAATAATTTTTTTCTTTCGATTAAGGTTTAATCCAATTAACAATATTATAGCCATAAAAATTTTAGTTCCAAAATTTCTGAGTAACGAATACATTTCCAGATATTTAAAATGATGAATTTTTGGGGTATTTCGTGTACCTAAGATCAATAAAAATCCATTTTTAGATTTATTGACTTATGACATCTTTTGAAATCATACTGTAAGGTAAACTTTACTTCGAATTTCACCTGTCTTATGGTAGGGTGACAGAAGTAGAAATGATATTTGTGCCAAACATAAATGGCAAAAGCCATTGTCCGAAAGAGTTGACTAGATACGAGAGCGTTAAAATAGTTGCAGACTACTTATAGGAGCACTTATAAAACTTTCTAGTATATCGCTTTATCTTTAATAACCCCAATTAAAAAAGATAAAGTAAATATAAAAAACTATTAAGGAGGAACAAAAGAAATGGCCGACAAAATGTTCACAAAAGGTTTAATTAATTCATTTGTTGCTGTGCTTATCATTGTAATCATTTCAGAATTTATAGGTATTAATTCATTTTCAGTAGGAATAGCGACCGTTACATTACTTCCTATGTTGTTCGCAGTTATTTTTGGTATCTTAGCTACCCCGGGAATATTAGGGAAAGTAATACCACCGCTTAAAAAATTGGTAAATGATGAGGTTATTGAATTCGCAGGACCTATGGTAATGATAGCCTTATTACCACTTGGAGTAAAATACGGTACATTAGTTGGACCAAACGTATTAAAAATAATCCAAGCAGGACCAGCATTTTTACTTCAAGAATTTGGAAATATTGGTACTATATTTGTAGCACTTCCAGTCGCTTTATTATTGGGGTTAAAAAGAGAAGCTGTAGGTGCAAGTGTAAGTATATGTCGTGAAGTTACCTTAGGTATTATGGGAGAAAAATACGGAATAGATTCCCCAGAAGGTACAGGTACTCTAGGTACATACTTAATAGGTACAGTATTTGGTACAATATTTTTTGGATTATTGGGATCCTTGTCTTTAGCAACAGGTCTTCATCCATTGGCATTAGCTATGGCCTCAGGTATGGGAAGTGGAAGTATGATGACTGCAGCCTCATCTTCATTGGCCGCAGCTGTTGATCCTGCATTATCTGAAACTGTATTAGCATATGCCGCAACAAGCAATATGCTCACAGGTGTTACAGGTCTTTACATGGTAATATTTATTTCTATACCGTTGGTTAACAAGTTATATGATATCTTAGAACCAATACTTGGAAGAAAAGGAGGTAAGAATAATGGGTAATCTTGAAATGAATAAAATTTTAGAACAATTCAAACTTTTAATCTTTGTTGGAATATTAATTTTAATCGGACAGTGGGTAGGCTTTGGCAATGAGATCCTAGCATCTTTACCTGGAATGATATTGGTAATTCTAATATCACAACTTGCCTTGATAATAAAAGCAGCCTTTCCTAAAATTAAATTTCCTGCTTTTGCATGGGCTACCATGACAGCTCTTATTCTAAGTATGCCTTTTATGCCTACAGCAGCTTGGTTTTTGAAAACTACTGGAAATGTTCAATTCTTAGGTACTACTACACCGATTCTTGCCTATGCAGGTTTATCAGTAGGTAACAAATTAGGAGTAATAAAAAAATTAAGTTGGAAAATAGTAATAGTTGCATTCTGTGCATTTATAGGTACATTTTTCGGGTCAGCAATAATAGCACAGATAGTACTAAAAATTCAAGGAATTATTTAAGCATAATCATTTGGTGGGCAATCTTTCAGCTTTCAGGTTGCCCATTTTTTCAATATAATACACGATTTCTCAATCCATATATTTAATGGTTGCTATATGGTATAAATATGCTGTACAAGGAGAGATAAAAAATGGACAAACAAGAACTAAAACAGAAAGTACTTGAAGCAATAGATAAAAATAGAGAAACAATAATATCCACAGGTGAAAAAATATTTGAAAATCCTGAACTGGGTTACAAAGAGTTTGAAACAACAAAACTAATAAAGGCAGAACTTGAAAAATTAGGATTAAAAGTAGAGCAAAATATTGCCATAACAGGCGTTAGAGCAAAAGCTAATGAAAACAAGGAAGGACCTACTATCGCAGTGATGGGTGAACTTGACTCTGTAATTTGCTACGATCATGAAAAAGCAAACAAAGAAACAGGAGCGGCCCACGCTTGTGGTCATAATATACAAAGTGCAGCTATGTTGGGAGTAGCCATAGGTCTTATATCCTCAGATGTAATGAAAGAATTGGATGGAAAAGTTAACTTCATGGGCGTTCCTGCTGAGGAATACGTAGAGCTTGAGTATCGATCAAAAATGAAAGAAGAAGGTAAATTATCTTACTTTGGAGGAAAGCAAGAACTTATACTTAAAGGTTATTTAGATGATGTAGATATATCCATGATGATTCACTCTCTTAATCTTCCGGAAGGAAAAAAAATGTTGTTGGGTTCAAAAGGAAATGGGTTTGTAGGTAAAAGGGTTCAATTTATTGGACAAGAAGCTCATGCAGGAAGTGCCCCAGAACAAGGAATTAACGCGCTAAATGCAGCAATGCTTGCTATGAATAATATTCATGCTAATAGAGAAACCTTTTTAGATGGAGACCATATTAGAGTACATCCTATTATCACAAAAGGTGGCGACTTAGTAAATGTAGTGCCAGCAGATGTGCAAATGGAAACCTACGTTAGAGGCAGAACAATAGAAGGAATACAAGATGCTAATAGTAAAGTAAATAGGGCTCTGAAAGCCGGAGCAGATGCAGTTGGGGCAAAAATTAAAATTACAGAGATACCAGGATATCTTCCACTTTTAAACAATGACGATATGGATAAAGTATTTAAAGAGAATGCTCTTACTTTAATAACTGAAGATCAAATTGAAGAAGGTGGCGAATTTGGTGGATCTACCGACTTTGGTGATGTACTTCACCTGATGCCTGCAATACATCCTTTTATCGGAGGAGTAGAGGGCAATTTACATACGAGAAATTTTAGGATTTCAAACCCTGAAACGGCATACATATTACCAGCAAAAATCATGGCTCTAACAGTAGTGGATTTATTATTTGATGGTGCTAAAAAGGCAAATGAAATAATAGAAAATTTCAAACCTGCAATGACAAAAGAAGAATATCTTGAATTCTTGAAAAAAAGCTCTATACTTATAGAAAATTAGTAATATCAGTTCTTTTTTCGAAAGACGAGAGATTTATAGCTTGAGAATTTGTAAGAAGAATTAGTTCCTGCATTAGGTTATCAGAACCTCTTGCTATAGCTCATTTGTCAGCACAAGTCAGAAAACTATAATTAACCCGATAGAATCTTTTTTCTTGATTTTGTCGAGTTATTTTTTGAAGAAAAGCATCTCTATAATTCTATTGACATAGTCGTGACCGTGATGCTTAATTGTACAGTCATTTCAATTTTACTTTTGCTATGGTATAAAACTAGATAAAAACATTTTAGGATTTTAACCAGAGCTTCATTGAAGTTGCCCTCTATTATCTATACTCGCTTTTTATTTTATATAAAATATATATCTGCATTTAACAAATCAATATGAATGATTTTTAGATGGAGGAAACATGAGAAAAACTCTAAAAACATTAATACTACCTTTTTTTATTCTTTTATTAAGACCATTTGAAATGAACTGCAATCAAAGTTTTGTGATGGCAGCTTTAATTTTAACAATAATATGGTGGACAACAGGCATAGTAAACAAACTGTATTCGTCAGTTTTTCTGCTAATTATGTTTATTATTTTTGGTCAAACTCCTATTCTTAGAATATTTAATTTTCCTCTTTCCGAAACATTTGTGATGATAGTGTTTTCTTATATATTTTCTCAAGGGATTTCAAATAGTAAATTGGCTCATAGACTATTGGAAACTTATTTGTATAAGTATGGTTCTAATTTTATAAAATTAATGATTCTAATTTTGATACTACAATTTTTATCGATATTTGTTATACCTCAAGCATTTTCCAGAATTATAATATTATCAATTATAATCAAAGAATATTTTGAAGGAATTAGATTAGATGAGAAGTCTCAAAGTGTTTTAATGTTTTGGCTGTATTCATCTTCAATCTTCATAAACATGACAATGATAAAAGGAGATTTGATACTAAATAATGCTTTGTTAAATATATCGAATATTGAAATTGCTGAATTTACCTGGATCAAATATATGGCTGTACCGACATTGATCTTTTACTTCATAGCAGCCTTGTGTTTTGTTTTAATCTTTAATAAAGATTTGAGAATTTACAATGAATGCGATAGAAAACTAACATCAGCAAAAAAAGCATTAACTCGAAAAGATCAAATAAATATCATTATAATATCATTTACAGTAATACTGTGGGCAACTGAGAGTCTTCACGGTCAATCCGGAACACTCATCGTGATAATAGGGTCAGTTCTTATGTTTTTCAATAAATTGCTAAAAATAGAAGACTTAAAATGCGTAGATATTAATTTGCTCGTTTTTCTAACAGCAGCTTTTTCTATAGGAAAGGTCATGACATACAGTGGTACTTCGGACCTTATATTTTCGAATTTTGTTTCGGCATTCCCAAACGCATTTGATACTTTATATATATTCATGATAATAATAGTAAGTATGTCTTTGCATATGATACTAGGGAGTAATTTAACTACTTTATCAGTTGTGCTTCCCGGTGTACTTCTTATAAGTAAAGGAGTAGTTGATCCAATCTTAATAGTATTTATTGTTTACATAGCGGTGTGTGCTCATTACATACTGCCTTTTCATTCGGTAATTATTCTAATTGGAAATGGCAATAAATTATTTTCAAGCAATACAATAATTAAATTTGGGCCTTCGCTAACTGTAATAGTCGCATTTGGTATTTTGTACATTTATAGAATATGGTGGATGTTAATCGGGGTATTTTAAGTAAAAGGAACGAGTCAAGGGGAGTCAAGGGGACGGAGAGTCAAGGGGACGTTTTGGGACCGGTGAAAAAGTCACCTCTAAAGAACCCATAATCAGAGATTAGCCCTTGCATAAATACATAAAAAAACTTATGAAAGTATTG
>JAFGVC010000167.1 GCA_016938195.1 Tissierellales bacterium
GACAATACTGAGAATGAAATACGAGAAAATACAATAACGCTTTTAACTCAAATGATGAATCAAAATCAATTGCTGAATCATGAGGTGGAAAGCATTATTTTTAGCGTCACGAAGGATATCACAAAAGCCTATCCGGCTAAATTTGCCAGAGAGTTGAATTTTCCTGATACGACCTTCATGTGTCTTCAAGAAATGGATGTGGAAGGTAGTCTTAAAATGTGCATACGTGTTTTAATGTTTATTAATACTCCTCATCATTTTCCGGTTTCTCACGTTTATTTAAAAAAAGCAGCTGCACTAAGACCGGATCTCGCTCAAAAAAATCAGGATGTGACTTTATGATAATCACCATTGACGGTCCCGCAGGAGCCGGAAAAAGCTCAGTGGCTAAATTAGTAAGCCAATATCTTAATTTTCTTTATTTGGACACCGGTGGAATTTATAGAACAATGACACTCTATTTACTCCGACACAATACGGACATCAATGATCCAGAAGCTTTAAAAAAGGCTCTTGAATCTATTCATATACGATACACCTCTTCTCATATTTATTTAAATGAACAAAAGGTAGATCATTTATTGCGAACAGAAGCAATTTCAAGACATACCTCTGATTATTCAAAAAACGCTTTAATAAGAGAATTTGCAACACGTCTTCAAAGAGAGATTGCAAGAGATGAGAATGTTGTCCTTGAAGGGCGCGATATAGGTACTGTAGTTTTTCCAAATGCAGAGTTTAAATTTTTTCTGACGGCTTCGGATACTATACGCGGTCAAAGAAGATATGAGGAATTGAAAAAGAAGGATACCTCTGTCTCTTTAGATAAAATTATTGAAAACATCAAAAAAAGAGATGAGAACGATATGAATCGAGAAGTTGCACCATTAATAAAAGCTAAAGACGCCATTGAGATAGATACTTCAAAGCTAACTATTGAACAGGTTGCAAAATTGATTGTCAATCACGTTAAAACGGAGGAATAAATGTTTTATACGATAGTATGCTCGCTTACCTATATTTTATTACACTTATTATTTAGAATTAAAGTACATGCTCAAGATGATTTACGCAATCATGATGAACCTCTAATAGTATGCAGTAATCATTCAAGCATGCTTGACCCTTTTTTGGTTGCCATTACCTTTAAAGATAAAATTAGCTATATGGGCAAAAAAGAATTATTTGAGAAGCCAATTCTCAAATTTCTATTAAGTAATGTCGGAGTTTTTCCTGTTGATCGAAAAGGGAATCCTTTAAATGCAATCAAGAATTCGATTCGCATATTGAATGAAAATAGGACACTAGGCATTTTTCCTGAGGGAACAAGGGTCAAAGAATTTGATCTAAATATGGCAAAAGCAGGCACAGGCATGCTTGTTGTAAAGTCTAAAGCAACCGTTCTGCCTCTCTACATCGAGCCTGGTTTTAAACTTTTTGGACCTATAAATATTTATTATGGGGAACGATATAATTATAACAACATGAAAGAAAAATTCAGCTCAGAAGATTATGTCGAAATTAGCAAAGATATTATGACACGTGTCTACTCATTAAAAAATATTTTTGAGGGTAATTCGCATGGAAATCATTAAAGCTGAGTTTTATGGTCCTTGTTTTGGCGTAGAACGTGCATTGGAAATAACATCTGAAGCGCTTCAATCTAGAACCAAAATATATTGCCTTGGAGAATTAATACACAATAACGATGTTATTGAAGCCTATAAACAAAAAGGACTCATGATTTGTGATGATATTGAAGATTTAAAAAATACAGAGCTTATTTTAAGATCTCATGGCGTTGGAAAAAACGTTTATGATTATTGTGAAGAAAATCAGATTGATATTATAGATGCAACCTGTCCAAAGGTGAGAAATATCCACAAAATTGTTTCTGAGCATTGCAAGCAAGGCTATCACATTATTATTTTCGGGAATGAAAACCATCCTGAAGTGATTGGTATAAAAGATTGGTGTAATGAAAATGTTAGTATATTTAAGGATCTTACAGATTTTATTAGCCGAGCACCTGCATCACTAAATAAAAGTTGTATTGTATTCCAAACGACTTACCATTTAAATCAGTATAAACAAATAAAAGAATACTTTAATAATTTGTCCATTAATGATATTATATTACATAACACAATTTGTAATGCTACTGAAAAACGTCAAATGGCTTGTCTTGCCCTTGCGAGGTCTTGTGATACGGTCCTCGTCATAGGTGGCAAACAGAGCTCTAACACAAAAAAACTATTTGAAATTAGTAAGGAAGTCTGCGAGAATACTTTCTGGATAGAAAACTCAAAAGAAATTCCTTTTAATTTAATAAAAAATTCAAAACGACTTGGTATAACTGCGGGCGCATCGACCCCGTTATGGATAGTTGAGGAGGTTATTTTTAATGTCAGAAAAGAATCAAATGCATGAATTGCTTGAAAATTTTGAATTCATTAAGATTTATCCAGGAAAACAAATAAAAGGCACTATCATTACGGTTGAATCCGATAAAGCTTTAGTTAATTTCGGATATAAATCTGACGGGGTACTGTTGAAAGAAAACTATACTACCGACAATATTGAAGATTTAAGAACCGTATTGAATGTAGGAGATGAGATAGAGGCAGCCGTTATCAGTAATTCTGATGATGATGGAAATGTGCTTTTATCGAGAAAGCAGTTTGAAGAGCAAGATAATTGGAACGAAATTCTTGAGCTTCAAAAAAATGACGCTGTCATCACGATTACTATCAAAAGCGCAAACGAAAAGGGAGCTATTGCTAATCTAAAAGGATATAGTGGTTTTGTTCCTGCATCACACCTTTCTATTGAAAGAAATATTGACCCAAAAGATTATATCGGCAAAAATATGGAAGTTAAAATTATTGAAGCCAAAATTAGAAACAACAAAACTAAACTGATTTTCTCTAGAAAGGCTATCGAATTAGAAATGGCTAAAGCGAATGAAGCTAAAGCATGGGATGCCATTGAGGTTAAAGAAGTATACGAAGGAAAAGTTAACCGATTAGCTGATTTTGGTGCTTTCGTTGAAATCAATGGTGTTGAAGGTTTGTTGCACATTAATGAAATTTCTTGGAATAGAATTAAGCATCCTTCTGAAGTGTTAAAAGAAGGGGATTTTGTAAGTGTAAAGGTGTTGAAAAAAGATACTGAAAAGAAAAGAATGTCTTTAAGCTTAAAATCAACAATTAAGAGACCTTTTGAGCTTTTCACTGAAACTTATAAGCAAGACGATATTGTAACCGGAAAAGTAGTCTCACTTACTGACTTTGGTGCATTCGTTGAAATTGACAATGTTCAAGGTTTGTTGCATGTTTCGGATATATCTTGGGATATGGTAAAACACCCTCAAGACGTATTAAAAATTGACGATGAAATTGAAGTTAAAATTTTAAAAATTGATAGCAGCAAGGAAAGATTATCTTTAGGAATGAAGCAATTAAGCGAAGATCCATTTATGAAGTACACAAAGAATTTAAAACGCTTTGACACTGTAGTGGGAACTGTAAAAAGTATGTCTGTAGAAGGCGTGACCGTTCAATTAGCGGATGAGATTGAGGGATTTGTTCCTATCAATAAAGTATCCAAAGATAAATTAAGAACCCCTGCTCAAATTCTAGAGAAGGATCAAGAAGTTCAATGCAAGGTCACGGATATTAATCGTAGAAGTAAATCTATCAAACTATCAATGATTGTGGAAAATGAAAAGGAAGAAAACAAAAGCAACCATGAAGAACAACTAGTCAGCTACAAGCTAGGCGATGACAACTTCACCATAGGAGACTTGTTTAATAATAAGAAATAGTTGTTAGTTTCCACTAACAACTTTTTTCTTTTTTGATTTATTATGCCCTCATTTTATGATAAAATGTAATAGTTTAATATAATGAAACCAAGGTGATTAGATGAATAAAACGTTTTATTTAGAAACACTCGGCTGTCAAATGAATGAATATGACTCCGAAAAAATCAGCGGCTTGCTATATTCTCAAGGGTATTTTGAAACTTTAGCAAGAGAGGAGGCTGATTTAATTATTTTTAATAC
>JAFGVC010000168.1 GCA_016938195.1 Tissierellales bacterium
CGCTAATATTTGCGGGGAAAAAGGACCCGTTTTTCACCGGTCCCAAAACGTCCCCTTGACTTCCAAAAACGTCCCCTTGACTTCCAAACGTCCCCTTGACGTCCCTGTTTTTATTCTACTACTATGCTATAAATATCCTTTGCCAATACCTCTCCGATTAAAGCATATGGCATAGGGCTGTCTTGTAACTCTGTCAAGAGCATCTCAGCCTTACCTTTATCCAATGAAATCAATAATCCTCCTGAAGTTTGAGGGTCGTACATGCAATCCACTAATTCCTGTGGTATTTGATTTGAAATCCTTACAAAATCCTTAATATAATTCATATTTTTGTAAGCGCCAGCTGGGATAATGCCCATTTTTGCTAAGGATAGTGCTTCCTGTATAATAGGAATTGATTTTGACTGAATTTTTATAGTGACATCACTCCCTTTGGCCATTTCGTAAGCATGTCCTAACAAACCAAATCCAGTTACATCTGTACAGCTATTTACGCCTACCTTCATCATTGCATTTTTAGCAAATTTGTTTAAGGTTGACATCGTTTCTACAGCTAAACGATAGCCTTCTTCGCTTATCATCTCTGATTTAATTCCTGTATTTAATACACCTATGCCGATAGGCTTAGTAAGGATTAAAACATCGCCTACTTTAGCATTGCAATTTGTTACAACATCATCCGGATGCATAAATCCCGTAACGGACAGTCCATATTTCGGTTCGTTATCATCTACTGTATGACCGCCAACTATCAAAGCGCCAGCCTCTTTTACTTTGTCGTGGCCTCCTTTTAAGATAGCGTTTATGGTTTCCTTAGGCAAATTTTCAGAAAAACAAATAATGTTTAGAGCTAGCTTTGGTTCAGCTCCCATTGCATAGATATCGCTTAAAGAATTTGCCGCAGCTATCTGACCAAATACGTAAGGGTCATCAACCACCGGTGTAAAAAAATCTAAAGTTTGAACAATAGCAATATCATCGGTAATTTTATATACAGCAGCGTCATCGGACGTTTCTATTCCGACGAGAAGATTTTCATGAGTATCTTGTGTTAAGTGACACAAAACTTGTGCCAGGACGTCAGGTCCGATTTTTGCAGCTCACCCCGAGCTTTTTGTCATTTGAGTTAATCTAATTTCTTCTAAGCTCATGCGACCTCCTTTTGTCATATTTTATGTCATTTTAAGCACTGTACTTTACATATTATATATACCTTTTAGATATTTATCAAGACATGAGGGGACATTCTTTGATGAAAAGCTTATTGCAGAATATTATAATTAAGATGGGAATGATAGTATTTTAAGGATAGAGTCTGAAAAAACGCTTAAATACAGTCATACATATTAGAAAATAAGCAAAAAATAAATTGCAAAACATTATTTATTTTGATAACATAAATCAATGATAGATACTCAATGTTAATTCACTCTGGGAGGTAGCAATGGGAACATGGGATATCAACAAAAGAACAAAATCCTATTTGATAACGGCTTTTTTATGGACATGGTCGGGATGGATTGGTGCATATGCACTTAGTCAAATCATGGGAACGACATTATCTCTTAACGGGACATTGTTTAGCTTATGGACATGGGCATGGGACCGTTCCATTATTCCTCAGATTCTATTTTCGCTAGCGGTATATGGACCTCTAGTAGGAGCATGGGCTGTCAGAGCTATTAACCTAGATTTATTTAAAAACGGGAATGCACCGGAAATGTGGCGTTTGGTCATCCTGATACCTATCCTATCCATTTTCCCAGCGGTCATATTGAGCTTTGCAACATCATATTTTGATACGCAGAGTTGCTCATTTTTAGCATTACTGACCGCAGTGACGACTTATTTCGCATCTAATTTGTTGACAAGTGGCACTGAGGAATTTGGATGGAGAGGTTTTTTATATCCTCAAATGAAAGCATCAGGGATGTCATTTTGGGATATAGCATGGAAAGGTGGGTTTGTATGGGCACTATGGCACTTTCCTTTATTGTTTATAATGTATATGCCGATGGGCTTGATGATTCTTCTGCCTTCACTTGTGGGATTCACAGCTTCTATAGTTGCGATGAATTTCATATCAAATTTTCTGTATGACAAGATGAAAATTATTTGGCCATTAGTAGTTTTACATGCACTTAATAACACGATGAGTTTCACACTGGTTTTATTGTTTCCGGGAACTCCCTTCACTATTTTTACAAGTATTATGGCTTGGGTTGTTGTTTGGTGGATAGAAAAAAAATATCCTGAGGTACATTATTAGTTGACATCTATATGCTTTGCCTATAAGGGGTAAGAAATGATACATTATTTGCGCAATAAAATTGAGAAAGAAATTGTCTTTGTAATCGCGACGTGCTTGACTGTTTTGTCTGCTTTTTTTACAAAAACCGACATTGGAGCTATTAACTGGGCAGTCCTGTGTGCACTTTGGAACTTAATGCTCATTAGCTTATCTTTTGAAACCTATCACCTACTGGATGCAATAGCTGTCATGATTCTTAGAAAAGCGAATAGCATTCGTACCATAGGTGTAGTCATGATTTTATTGACCGCACTGATGGGGATGCTGATGACCAATGATGTGGCTCTTTTGACAATAGTACCGATAACTTTAGTTATAGGTATAAAGGCAGGGTTTAATCCATGTAAAATGATTGTTTTGGAGACAGTATCAGCCAACATCGGTAGCAGTCTGACACCTTTTGGAAATCCTCAAAATCTGTTTTTATATCAATATTTTCAGATGAACTTAAGGGATTTTTTTAGCATCCAGTTTCCGTTGACAACGATAGGAATCTTATTGATACTACTTATTAATCACAGGAGTGACAAACATAAGATCCACTTGGATTTGTTTAAGGTCAGACTTTGTCACCCGATGCGCCTAAGCCTTTACGGCGTTTTGTTTGTTGCAGTGATATTGTCAGTCGTAGGCATATTGGATTATCGATGGGTGACATTACTTGTGGCAGGGGTAGTTTTGATTTTGGATAGATATTTGTTTTTTAAAGTGGATTATTTCTTATTGATGACTTTTGTGGCATTTTTTATTTTGATTGATAATTTAACACAAATATACTGGATTAGTTCTTTTGTCAAAGGTTTTTTAGATCGTCCAATCAAGACTTATCTTGCAGGCATTTTTCTATCACAAGGTATCAGCAATGTTCCTGCTGCAATACTTCTAAGTGGCTTTTCAGCTCACAGAAAGGCAATATTGCTGGGAGTGAGTGTGGGTGGATTAGGCACACTGATTGCATCCATGGCAAATCTAATTTCTTACAAATTATATATACGTGCATACGGAAAGTCGGAATACATGCGTTATTTTCATCTGATTAATTTTGCATTGCTAATGGTAGTGGGAATATTAATGGGGTTGAGAATTGGGGAATAATAAAACCAATAAATTGTACATCCTCATTGAAGGATGTATAATGTAGCTAATAAAAACAATAAATTTATTGAAGAAAAATTTGAAAGAAAGGACGCGTAGCACGATGAAAAAGCAAGTTAAAAACAATGTATACTGGGTTGGAAAGGTTGACTGGGAGCTTCAAAAGTTTCATGGGGATGAGTACTCCACCCATAAAGGCTCAACATACAACTCCTATTTGATTCAAGAAGAAAAAACCGTATTGATTGACACCGTATGGGCGCCTTTTGCAAAGGAATTTGTAGAAAATCTAGCAAAAGAAATCGATTTAAATCAGATTGATTATATTATTGCAAATCATGGAGAAGTCGATCATAGTGGGGGTTTGCCTGAACTTATGAAGCATATTCCGGATACGCCGATTTATTGTACGGCAAATTCGGTAAAATCCTTGAAGGGACAGTATCATGAAGATTGGAATTTTCGAGTAGTAAAGACGGGCGATAAAATTGATATTGGCAATGGAAAAACGCTTGTATTTGTTGAAATGACAATGTTACATTGGCCTGATAGTATGGCGACCTACATGACAGAAGACAATATTTTATTTAGCAATGATGCATTTGGCCAACATTATGCCACTGAAAAATTATTTAATGACCTGGTGGACCAATGCGATCTCATGCAAGAAACATTGAAGTACTTTGCAAACATATTGACACCATTCAATGCCATTTTAAGAAAGAAACTGGATGAAGTTATTGCATTGAATTTGCCAATTGACATGATTGCTACCAGTCATGGTGTAATCTGGAGAGATAATCCTCTCCAAATAGTCGAAAAATACATTGAGTGGTCAAAGGATTATCAAGAAAATCAAATTTCAATTATTTATGATACGATGTGGAACGGTACAAAAGAGCTTGCTGAGAGAATCGCGGAAGGGATTGCTTTAGAGGACCAAGAGGTTACAGTAAAAGTGTTTAATTTAGCCAAAAGCGATTTGAATGATATTATTACCGAAGTATTTAAATCAAAAGCAGTTGTGGTAGGATCCCCTACGATAGGCAATGATATACTGCATTCCATTTCGGCCTTTATCCATTATGCCAAGTCGATGAAATTTAAAAACAAAAAAGCCGCTGCCTTTGGATGTTATGGTTGGAGCGGAGAATCTGTCAAAGTCATCAATAAGCTTATGACAGAAGCAGGCTTTGAAATGATTGGAGAAGGTTACCGTAACCTATGGAATCCAGATGAAAATTCAAAAAAAGAAGCTGTAGAATATGGGAAAATCATAGCAAAATCATAAAACATAACGGGTCAAGTATGCAGTTTATGCATATTTGACCCGTTTAAGTGTTATAAGATGATAATTATCTTGTCCAATTGACGCTCACCGGCATCTGTAGCTTTTGATTGGCGTTGTGATAAGCTTCTTTTGTAAAGGCGTATTGAACTGTTGGGTCCAAGTATATCATAGAGCTTTCCATTCGCATATATTCCTCAGCGGTAGGAAATCGACCGGAGAGATTAAAATATGTGAATTTTTTATTGCCGTTATTAAAGTACATATTTTCAAAGTCAATTCTATATACAGGTTCACCCTCAGGATAGTAAGAGAATTGTTTCCCTTCATAGGGATTCAGATAGACGCGCACTGTTCTTTTTTCATAAGGAGCCAAACGCGGTACTTTGATACCGATTTGAGGATTAAATAAGTTGTAGATAGCTTTATCTCCTTGTGAATAATTGACAGTGTGTCCATTTAGACCATATTCAAAGTGCTCTCTATAGGTAGCTGCATTCGCAAAAGCCGCATCTGAGCTATATGAATAGTTGCTCGGAAGAGAAAGCGTTAATGGATAAATGGGGTTAATCATACTGTAGTAATCAATTTCAAAGGTTACTTTAAGATCAAAGGTACCTGGTATTGAAGGCACATTGGTTGTGTTGGCGACTTCTATATCGACATATCCAGGTCTATACAAATAATCGGGATCAAGCTTGAGAAAAGGTGCATTAACAGGATTGAAATCCGAATGGTTTGCGGCCTTGTCGATTTCATTTCCTATAGCATTTACAACGTCTTCAAATTGCTCTTTTGTGACATCCGTAACCGGAATGCCGGCTTCAGTCAATGCGACCTCTGCGAAATAACTCATTCCTTGATCAGTAAGCTCATCAAAATTGGGTAAAGTTGGTGGAATGCCGATGCTCATCAAGCCATAATTGAGGTAAGACTCCAAGGCGGTTTTAAAAGGTCCTTTCAATGACTCAATCGGGCAAAAGTCAACAACAAAGTTGACGAGGCCTGATTTTAGGTTAGCATAGGAGGTACTAATCTGATTAACAATGGTTTTGGTTGCATAGGCTAAATCTTTGAAGAAATTGACAATTCCTTCAAACAGCTGCTGCCACCAGGACTTGTCCTCCTCTTTAGGTGTGGGGAAATACACCTTAGTTCCGACAGCCAGCACTCTTGGAATGACCTTTGTTTCATAATCCTGAGCATTGTTGATTCCCTGTGAGGCATAGGATTGTATATAGGGACCCATGTAGGGATACAGGACTTCATTCGTATTGATATTTCTCCAATTACAGACAATTTCATTGGCTTTTGGCGCGGTATAGACATAATAATGATGCATATAATTTTTGTCAGGCCACTGAGGTTTTGTGTAATTCAATATTTTGACATCAGGTTTTGAAACCTTTAAAATTGTAACTGAAGTGTAAGGGCTGTCACTATACCATGTCACAGGGGGATTATACCCATATTCAATTGTGACGGGTGTTGAATATTCAACATTATCGATTCCAGGAGCTGTTGATTTTTTAAATGCAACCCCCCTTAAGTAATATCGAATATACTGACCTTCTTTCATTTGAGATGCAGGCTTGGCAAATTTTGAAAAATCAACATAGATGCTATTTGGATAGTCAGTATAGATTGTTGTGATGGGCATTGTGTACTCTTTTTCGAAGATGATATTGGGCGTGTTGGGCCATCCGCCACCAGTCGATGGGAAAGGTTCGGTGGCAATTTGAATAGCAATTTTGTTGTATGAACTATCAATGCCATAATAATAGAATAGTCGATTTTCATTGTATCGTGGGTCAACACGGAAAACACTTCTAAATTCAGGCAAATCAAGGATTTCTCCTGAAAAACCACCACTAGGGTTTACAGGTGTCCAAACCTGGAATGTAGATGAAATTTTTTCTGATGGGTTATAATCAATGACTCTTTCTCCGTATAGAACAGCAATGCCTTTTCCCGGATCGCCAATAGGAACTCCAAAAGAATCAACTGCAACGGCTCGCACATAATAGGTGGCATGCTTTTGTTCAATGGGCTTATAAGGCGCAGTTGAGCCAATCAGACCGATGTTGATGAGTGAAGATGTCTTTTTAAGGTTGGCAAAATCAATCTCAAATTCTCCTAGTGAGGCGTCAGCTTCACCACTAGCGATAAGCCCTATAGGTGTTTTCCAGTTTTCTTTGTAACCGACGAAAGGAGACGACGATACCTGCCAAACGATTTTTTTAGCGCTGATTGCATTCTTTAATGTAAAAGCAAACCATCTTTTTTGGTCTTCATTCTTATCGATAAACGTGGTATAGGATGAGTTTGAATAGATGGATTTTTCTATCCCAGGTAAGTATAAATCCGGAATGATAATAGGCTTAATTAATTGGATAGAAGTGGTTGGTTTGTTTGCAGGCTTTGTTGGTGTTGATGCCGCGTAAAGTGTCAATCGCTCATCATATTTAGGGAAAAAGAGGGTATTGTCGGGCATCTCTCTATATTTTATTACGTCACTCAGTTTCAGAAAAGAAGGATTATAAGTGCTAATGGTTCCTAAAGTATTTTCAGGAAACGGCACACCTTGTTGAGATGAATCAGAAAATTTTTCAAAGGTTCTTTTAAGCAATACAATAGCTTCCTCTCTCGATGTGTTTTTAAGAGGACCAATGGTGTTATCCGTATAGCCTTTCATAATTTGATTCTTATAGGCAAATTTCATTTCGGTTAGTGCCCACGTATTAATACTATTCTGGTCTGAAAATAAAAAAGCACCACTGACATCTTTATTTAACTCAGTAATGCTCACGTCCAATGTGCGATAAATCATAACGCATATTTCTTGACGTGTGATATTGTTGTAAGGATCAAAGGTAGTAGCACTCCGACCATTTACGATGCCTAAATGATAAGCTTTTAGAATTTCAGGATTATTAGTATCATTAAAAGGATTAGCTGTTGTGAGCGCAGTGAGACCGGTTAGACTTTCATACAACTTGACGGCAATAGTGGAAAATTCTTCTCTGGTGATTTTGTTTGTGAAGTTATTCATGACTTGAGGATAGGTCAGGTTATAGCTATAAGCTTCCAATAATTCGGATTCAGCCCAAGCGCTTTGAGTTCCGTCAAAATTAAATGTTTGTGGTGTTGTTTCTGAAATAGCAGGTATTGTAAATAGCATTGTCAAGATAAGAAGAAAACTAATGGTTCTGGATAAATATTTATTCATTTCATCACCCCAAATAATATTATATCGAATTCTATCAATGAATAGTAAACAATTTGCTGTATAGAGCTTATATTATTTGTTTTGAACAGTTATCTGAAATGCTTACTATGAATAATTATATCATAGACATGAATGAAATTTAACTTTTTTTTAATACGAATGAATTGTTATGTGCGTTTGTTAGGCAGGATTGATAGGGCTAATGCAATTTTTTGAGGCTCATGATATAATTTAATTTATTTAGTGACGTATTAGGCGTAATCATTTTATAATGAGGGCATACAACAACAATAAAATTCAAAGGTCAAATATTACAAGGAGAAATCATGTTTAGAGAAATGAGAAGATTAAAGCAATTATTATCAGTAGAGGAAGCCATATCCATCATGAAAAGATGCACAAATGGTTCTATGGCATGCCTTGGAGATGATGATTATCCTTATTCGGTGCCACTAAGCTTTGTTTATTTCAATGATAAAATTTATTTTCATTCAGCAAAGGTTGGACATAAAATCGATGCTATCACGAAAAGTAATAAGGTTTCTTTTTCAGTTGTGGATAAAGACAAGATAGTTAGCGAAGAATATACGAGTTATTTCAGAAGTGTTATTGCTTTTGGAAGGGCAAGAATTGTTGAAGGAGATGAAAGATTGAAGGCTTTTATAGCTTTAGTTGAGAAATATTCAGGTGACCAACCCGAAGAAAACAAGCGTAATGAAATAGCGAAATGTAACCACGCTTGTATTGTAGCCATTGATGTTGAGCATTTAACCGGCAAGGAAGCGATTGAATTAGTCGCTACTCCATAAAAATGACACCATTCCTTCCCTTTGTTTTTGCCTCATACATGGCTAAATCAGCCCTATTGATGAAGGCATCAAAGGATTCTTTTTCCTTAATAGTCGTCACCCCTAAACTAGCAGTAATCGTTCCGATTTTGGGATAATTAAAGTTTTCAATATTTTTGCGACATCGCTCAGCAATCATCAGGGCTTCTTCTTTCCCCGTTTCAACCAAGAAAACAACAAATTCTTCCCCGCCCCACCGAGCGACGATGTCTTGTTTCCTCACGGTGCTTCGCAAAATATCTCCAAAGGATTTCAATACCTCATCTCCGGAGGTGTGCCCGTACTTGTCGTTGATATTTTTAAACCAATCGATATCCAATAAAATGAGGGAGGCAACGGATCCATAACGTTCGAAACGTTCCATTTCTCTTTCGGCTATTTCTAACATTTTATGACGATTGTAGAGACCTGTTAACTTATCCGTGGAGGAAAGGATTTCTAGCTCATGTTGTTTTTTTTGGTAAACTATACTTGATGCGAATAGTAATATAAATAGAGCGCTTACTAGCAATATATCGCTGGCGACGCCATCATCAAAGGTAGCTGCATGCTCTTGGATAGAAATACCTATAAAATATGCAACAGGCTCTTTTGCAATATTTTCGATTGCTTTAAACTGTACTAGATAATCGCTTCCGTTATATTTCAGAATACGGTTGAAGCTTTCTTTGCTCTTTAATATATCAGGTTCATTCTTCATCAATTCGCTAAACAAGCTACATTTTGAGTCTTCTGGTGATATGCAGTTGACATTAGAAGAATTTACAATTTCCTTGTCATAATAATATCCGGTCAAAAGAGGATGCAATTCATAATTGGACTGTTGATTCTCAAATACTATCTTTTCAACAACCTCTTGATTTACAATAAAAAACGTATCGATATCGGGGTAAAGGTCTTTTAACACGGACATCAACGTTTCCATGGATATAGAAACTTCAACAGATCCCACATGCTTATTTTCAAGGAAAAGAGGATATACAAATCGAAATCCGTTATAAACGCGTCCTTCTTCAAATCCAAAAACATATCTGTGGTCGATATTTGCTATGCGGATAGATTCTCTTACATCCAGCAAATTATCTCCGAAAAGCTCCGGGGTATGAAAGCGCAAGAAGCTGTCACCATTTGCCAAATGAAAATGCAATTGTCTGAAATCATATTGAATAATTAAATTGTAATCATCTTTAAAATAGGCATATAATTCTTGCCTAAGTTTGGCTTTTTCAGCTTCTGTTCCTTGGTTAGCGGCATTCATTAATTCCATCACATGAGGCTGGTTGACAACTTTGTTATAGACATAATTAGAGAATTTTTCGTAGGTTTTCAATGTAGACATGATTTTTGAAGAAAATGCATTCATTTCGGTATCTAGATAAGTCTTTTGTTTCTCTTGAGCACTGCTGAACAATGCGAAAACAATGAGAGTATATAATATGATTCCTGTTATAGTTAAAATAATCCAGTTTTTGAGTCTTGGCATTAGCCGCTTCCCCCTTGACATACAAACTAGCGCATCGTATTTAATGATTTATTTTTATGTATAAAATACTACAGTAAATAACATGAAAATGCAATATTTATGTATAAATTTAATATTGATGCATAAATGAGATATTTTTAAGGATGCTAAAAATTTGCAATATAGTATAAAGTGATATAAGATGTATAATAGATAGAGACATATGTAGAATAGACTTTCTCATAAATTAAGCTTCGAGGACTTCTCTATAGCTTATTTTTTTGTTAATTCAAAGACTAATCAAGATAGATAAAACAATCATCTCATCAGCATTATTTCTTGCTAAAAATATCATTTAAGGAGATTCAATGGATAATAAAAAGGATATTAAAGTCGGTATCGGTTTTGCAACTGGAAGAAAAAGCTTTCAAAAGGTTCTTAGAAGCTACATTTATAACTGGAAAGAATCAGGATTGGTAGACAACAATAAAATACAATTAAATGTCTTTGTTGCCTATGACCTTACTTACAATCAGACAGTCAAAAAGGATTATATCAATATTCACCCTGAACTCCTTAAGCATATCAATGGGACGATATTTATTGGAACGGGTAATATAAATGAGGAAATCAATCATTTGGTTGCGAAAAATGTGATTGAAATCACTGAAGCGAAGAAAATATTTGGCAAAGGGTATGCCTCTCAAAGAAATGCCTTGATTTATAGTGCGATAAAGAATGGCATGGATTACCTGATTTTTTTAGATGATGATGAATATCCTGTGGCGGTGACTAACGCACGTAAGAATGCCGTTTGGGGAGGAGAACATGTTTTATCATCACATATTCAACACATAGAGCAAGCAGATTTCACTCATGGATATCACTGCGGATATATATCTCCCATACCATTTGTGGAATATAACGATAAGATGACAGAGACAGATTTTCGCTATTTTATAGAAGCTATAAGTAATGATATATTGAATTGGGATAACATCAAAAAAGTCATGAATGATGGCGGAGTAACCTATGCAGACAAGGAAGTGTTAGCTACTGATGATACTCAAGAAGTCCAAGAAATAAACAAATCAAAATTTATTTCCGGATCGAACTTGGGAATCAATCTTACTGACCCTCAACGTGTTTTTCCTTTTTATAATCCTCCGGGAGCAAGAGGTGAAGATACCTTTCTGAGCACGTGTTTAAGTGAAAGAAAGGTTATTAAGGTACCTTGTTATACGTTCCATGATGGATTTTCTACTTACAAGCATCTACTTGAAGGCGTTCTTCCAATAAAATTGAAGTTTATCAGAGCGGATAACGATAAAATTGTTGATCGTTTTTATAGAGCTTGCATTGGATGGATTCGTTATAAGCCTTTGCTGTTGTTAATCACACAACCTGATGATTATAAGGGAAAAATAGAGGAAATGCGTCAACAATTAAAAGCTGTTTTGCCCAAAGTATGTTTATTTTTTGATCAGCCCAATTTTATGAATATATTAACCGAACTTGATAAATATGATCGAAATGTAAATAGACATTATAAAGATTTTGTAGAAACACAACTTATCTGGAAAAAAATAATGAATCATTTAGTAAAATGAGCGCGCTGAACTATTTATGTATTTCGCAAACTCAGATTGAGATACTTCCGTGAGGATGATATAATGAAAATACTAGTCAACATAAAGATATTTGACTTAATACGGAGGTATGAATGTTTCAGCAAATCATTGTTTTTGTGGTTATTATTATATCGCTATTCTTGTTTGTTGACGGGAGAATACGTTATGATTTTGTGGCCTTGATGGGTTTGTTAATCTTGACTTTAACCGGTGTCATTTCAGCTGAGGAAGCTTTTTCAGGGTTTAGTCATCCAGCAGTGATTACGGTGGTCTCGGTATTGGTAATCAGTAGTGCCTTAATAAAAACCGGTGCTATAAATCATCTCGTGGTTTTACTCAATACCAGAATTAAGCATGTTTCTTTGAAAATTTTCGCCTTAATGCTTGTTACAGCTGTGATATCCAGTTTCATGAACAATGTAGGAGCACTGGCTTTGATTATGCCAATTGCCATACGTGTTGCGAAAGAAAGCAAATTGTCCCCTTCTCACTTTCTTATGCCGGTTGCTTTTGCTTCTTTGCTGGGAGGGATGATGACTGAAATCGGAACGCCTCCGAATCTTATTATTTCTGCATATCGGTTGGAGGCGGGACACGCAGCTTTTGCGTTTTTTGATTTTACTCCGGTGGGCTTTGTCGTCATGAGTGTGGGGATTTTATTTATTACGGTTATAGGATGGCGTTTGATTCCGACGAGAAAATCCCAGACGGATGAAAAGCTTTTTCATATTGATGACTATCTCTCGGAAGTGACGGTATCAGAAAACTGTAAAATGATTGGCAAGACACTTAGAGATTTTTACTTTACATATAAACTAGAAATCCAAGTACTCAGCATCATACGAAACAAGCAGAAAATAATAGCGCCACTCGCTAATGAACAGTTGATTGGCGGTGATGTGTTACTGATTAAATCCGACTCGTCTGAGCTTGCTAATCTAATTGAAAGAACAGGTTTGACCGTTAAAACTTCAAGAGTTGATGTGATTGAACCGGAAGATATATTGAAAACGGAAGAATATGCGATGACCGAGGTGGTATTGAGAGATGATTCCCCACTCATAGGAAGAACTGCTGTTGGGGTACAATTACGTAATCGGTACAATGTTCATTTGATTGCGGTATCAAGAAAAGGGACCTCTTCAGTCAGAAGACTAAAATCATTTCGCTTCCAAGCAGGAGATATTTTATTGATTCAAGTACCTAAAAATATTTTGCAGGATGTTTTTACAAAGCTGCGATGTTTGCCTTTAGCTGAACGCGGAGTGGAATTAAATTTAGATAAGTCTTCTTCTAATCAATATTTAGCACTTGGAATATTTTTGACATCTATTTTGTTGACAACAGCCGGAGTTTTAAAGGTGCAAGTAGCTTTTTCAGTTGCGGCCTTGACGTTGGTTATCATTAAAATCATTAATCCAAGAGAATTTTATGATGCGATTGAATGGCCAACAATTATCATGTTAGGTTCTTTATTGCCTCTTGGGAGTGCTTTGAGAAGTAGTGGAGGGTCCGATACGATAGCTAATGGACTCATGGTAGCCACCTCATTTTTGTCTGATAAGATGATGCTGGTCTTGTTGATGGCGCTTACGATGATGATGACTAATTTAATCAATAATTCTGCAGCAGCGGTATTGATGGCTCCTATTGCACTCAGCTTGGCAAAGTTCATGGGCGTTTCACCTGATCCACTGTTGATGACGGTATGTGTTGCAGCCTCTTCAGCATTTATGACACCCATAGGACATCAGTCAAACTTATTGGTTATGGGACCTGGAGGGTATCGATTTACTGATTATTGGCGCATGGGACTACCGGTATCTATTCTCGTGATTCTAACGGGTGTTCCTTTAATTTTATATGTTTGGCCTTTATAAATAATAGGAGATGATAATAAATGAAAGCAATGCAATACGTTTATGGACCCGTTCCATCGAGAAGACTTGGAATCTCTCTGGGTATCAGTCCAATACCCAAAAAAACATGTAATTATTCTTGTATATACTGTCAACTAGGCAGAACGAATCATTTGGCAAATAAAAGACAGATGTTTTTTGCAGTGAAGGACATCGTCATGGAGTTCGAAGAAGTAATTAAAGCCAATTCTAATTTTGACGTGGTGACAATTGTAGGAGAAGGTGAGCCCACATTATATTTAGGGTTGGGTGAAATGATTGATGAAATAAAATCAAGAACAGATAAGCCGATTGCGGTCATCACAAACGGGGCCCTCTTAAGCGACAGGCAAGTACAATTCGAGCTCTCTAAAGCGCATATTATATTACCATCAATGGATGCTTTTGATGAAAAATCACTACGTGCTATTAATCGACCGCATGGAGAAATTTCTTTTGCACAGGTATATGAAGGATTGACAGCTTTTTCGCTTACGTTTGAAGGGCAAATATGGATAGAAATTATGCTGATGAAAGATTATAATGCAGATGACCTGTCTTTGGCCCGATACGCTGAATTGCTCAAAACGATTAAATTTGACCGACTTTATTTAAATACGCCCGTACGTCCACCTGCTGAGAGCTATGTCGAGCCTGTAACACATGACACTATGAACCATGCGGTCGATATTCTGGGAGGGATTTCAATTGATTTGCTTGACTCAGAAGGATTTCATAGTGAAATTTCGGATCATTATGAGGCTATCATGAGCATTATTAAAAGGCATCCAATGAATCAGTTTGAGATAAAAAATTTTCTGGGGACAAGAGACTGCAAGGATATCCCACTCATTTTCGAACAACTTGAGGTAGACGATTCAGTTGAGGCTGTCATTTATAAAGGGTACGCAACTTATCGTCTAAAATAAGGTTATTAATCAATTAACACAAATTTAACAGCAGACTGATTGCAAACTCAATAAAAGGGTGTTAATATATGATTACATTCAAATATATTAATATAAGGAGGATATATGATTAACATTCTTAAAGCACTGGCCGATGAAAACAGACTGAGAATAGTTCATTTACTGATGCATTATGATTTGTGTGTTTGTGAGCTGGAAGTTATTTTGGATATGAATCAGTCCAACGTTTCGAGACATCTAAGCAAGCTTAGAAGTGCTAAGATTATAAAACCATTAAAGGAGGGTCAGTGGGTGCATTACAAGATAGAAAGCGGTTTTTCAACTGAAAACATAGAGCTGATGTCTTATCTAACTCATGAATTTGAGAAGGAGCTCCCTTTTGTGAATGATCTAGCTAGATGCAAGACTTATATTCATAGTTCCTTTAATTGTCAGACAATCACAAATGATAAAGAAAGAGTATCTGAATTCATTTCCAATAATAGCCAACAGGAGGGCGACAATGAAAAATGAAAAACTTACAATGCAAGGCATTAGTTTTTTTGAAAAATATTTGACGATATGGGTTGCGTTATGTATGGCTATAGGGATATTAATCGGCATATATTGGCCTCAAGTGCCGGATTTTTTGAGTAAATTTGAATATGCCAATGTTTCCATACCCGTAGCTTTGTTGATTTGGCTGATGATTTATCCAATGATGCTGAAGGTTGACTTTCATAGTATCAAGAAGGTAGGAGAAAACCCGAGAGGCTTGGTAATTACATGGGCAACAAACTGGTTAATTAAACCCTTTACGATGTTTGGCATTTCTTATTTCTTCTTTCACATTGTCTATAAAGGACTTATTTCATATGAGCTAGCCAATGAATATCTTGCAGGAGCCGTTTTATTGGGGGCAGCTCCTTGTACGGCCATGGTATTTGTTTGGAGTCATCTCACAAAAGGAAATCCAGCGTATACATTAGTACAGGTGGCTACCAACGATTTAATAATCCTAATCGCATTTGTGCCAATCGTAATGTTTTTATTGGGGATTAGTAACATTGTCGTTCCTTGGATGACGCTATTTTTATCAGTTGTATTATTTGTGGTGATACCATTGACCGCCGGATGGTTCTCAAGAGTCATCATTTCAAATAATAAGGGAAAAGAATATTTCGAAAAAATATTTATTCCAAAGTTTAATAACGTAACAATAGTAGGATTACTGCTGACTTTAATTATCATTTTCTCTTTTCAAGGTCAAATTATCGTAGAAAATCCTTTGAATATTGTTTTGATAGCGATACCGCTTGTCATACAAACTTTTCTTATCTTTTTCATTGCTTATTTATGGGCAAAAGCTTGGAAATTGCCTCATGACATCGCTGCTCCAGCGGGTATGATTGGTGCGTCTAATTTTTTTGAACTGGCGGTAGCGGTGGCCATTTCTATATTTGGGCTGCAGTCCGGTGCTACTGTGGCTACGGTGGTAGGTGTATTGGTAGAGGTACCGGTGATGTTAACATTGGTAAAAATTGCAAATCAAACTAAATACTGGTTTTCAGCAGAGCAGGGAGGAAAATAAGATGGAAAAAAAACTAAAAGTAGCTTTTGTATGTGTTCACAACTCATGTAGGAGTCAAATGGCGGAAGCCATCGGAAAAAAAATTGCTTCTGAAACTTTTGAAAGTTATTCAGCGGGGACAGAAACCAAACCTCAAATTAATCAGGATGCCGTGCGGTTAATTAAAAAAATCTACGATATAGATATGGAAGCGACTCAACGATCTAAATTAATTACCGAATTACCGGAAATTGATGTTTTAATTAAAATGGGATGCAATGTAATCTGTCCATTTCTACCTAATTCTCATGAAGAAGACTGGGGTCTTGATGATCCAACCGGAAAAGAGGACGAAGCTTTTATCAAAACGATACAAATCATTGAAGAAAAAATAAGGGAATTAGCTAGCCAGATTCAATCTCATCAGATTAAGTCATAGACAAAGGCTTCGGGTAAGTGGATTATTTACATGAATGGGTTTTTATGGTATAATAATGACATTATCATAAAAAAAAATCATTATAGCGATTGTCTTTCGGAGGATGGTCGCTACTGATTTTATTTAATCTATTTTATCAGGAGGCGTTGGACTGTTGTGGCAAAAAAAAGAATTTATATTACTGAAAACGATAAAAAAAAGCTTGAGAAGTTGATTCAAGAAGCAAGGCATCAGAATCTCTATAATGAAGAATATATCAAAAGCCTTATAACAGAAATTGAAATTGCCAAGGTTGTCAAATCGAAGTCAATTCCAAAGGATGTTATCACAATGAATTCGCAGGTTAGACTCATAAGCCCCGATGGTGAAGAGGAAGATTATACGCTCGTTTTTCCAAATGAAGCGGATGTTATGAATAACAAAATATCTATTTTAGCCCCTGTCGGTACGGCTATGATTGGTTATAAGGTGGGCGATGTGATTGAGTGGCCTGTACCTGAAGGAATTGTAAAATTTGTGGTCAAGGAGATATTGTATCAGCCTGAGGCCGAGGGAGACTATGAATAGTCCGACTAAGATTGAAAAATTAAGGAGGTGCTAAGCTTGACAAAAAACATTGCGATTGTTTTAACCATTCAATTAATCAGCCTGTTCATCTTTGTAATGCCGGTTGCTTGTGCGGAAGATATGAACGATTGGTCTAAAGAATATTTAAATAGAGCTGTCCAATATAAATGGATGGATGAGGATGAAATTGAGTTTTCTAAAGCAACAATAACAAGACTTGAATTCATAAAGATTGTTATTCATTTGTATGATACAATCAGTGATAAAGCGATTGAGACCGAGTATGATAGCCCATTTGATGACACTCAGGATATTGCAGTTTCAAAAGCTTATGATTTAGGCATTGTTTTAGGGATGGAAGAGGATAGATTTGAACCCAATCTTGAAATTACCCGTGAACAAATGATGGTTATTTTGCATCGTTTGCTGGACGCATTGGAGATTTATCCCATAACGACAATGGAGTATAGAATTTTTGAAGATGAAATGGCTATTTCTGGTTGGGCCAAAAATTCAGTCCAACTGTTAAGCAAGTTAGGTGTTGTGAATGGGATAACAGAAGGTCAAATAGCCCCTAAGCAATCAGCAACATTAGAACAGGCGATTGCTATGGTTGTAAGAATGCAAATGTTCATCAATTCAATGAACAGTCATTAAGACCTCGTATTTATCATTATAACACCATTAGTTGAGAATTATACTTTGTCATTAATCTGAGCAGCCTTGCTGCTTTTTTTATAAATAAATTACATAATACAGAATTTGTGGTATGATTTAAATAAGAAAAAATAAAAAATTTTATGAAGAAGGGTTGGTTTGTGATGAAAGTAATCAGTAGATTCAAAAAAAATCTGCAGGGTTTGATTGACGCAGTTGTCAGATTTCCTTTTACAACCATTTTTCTTATGGCAGTTGCTTCAGTAAATGCCTTAGCTATTCAGTCGAGCCGGGAAGATTACATCAAATTGATTGTGACCTTTGTAGTGGGTGCTTTTTTGGGAGCTACCGCTCATTTGATTTACGAAAGATTTTTCAGTAGAACATTACACAAATGGATATTAGGAGTTATTTCCGTTTTAATCGCATTGGGATATTACATCATTATAAAGGATTTGCCTAGATTTAGCATGGAATTGGGCATTAAGACCTCGGTGTCCGTGTTTGCTTTGTTAATCGCTTTTATTTGGATTCCGTCGATTAAAGCTAAATATACATTTAATGATACTTTTTTAGCTGTATTTAAAGGGTTTTTCATTGCATTGTTTTTTGCAGCCGTTACTTGGGGTGGCATGAGCCTCATACTGGGTGCAACAGATGAATTGTTATTTAGCATCAATAGTAAGCTATATAGCCATACAGCCAATATTATCTTCACACTATTTGCACCAATATATTTCTTATCCATGATTCCAAGGTATCAACATGTTGGCATTTTAACTGAAGATGCGAAAATGCACAATGAAGAGGAGATTCAAAAGGCGGTTTTATGCCCGAAGTATCTTGAGATATTAATATCCTATATAATTGTTCCATTGACAGCTGTTTTTACAATAATCTTGTTAAGTTACATCATGATAAATATAAGGGCAAGCTTCTGGGAAAATAACTTGCTTGAACCTATGCTGGTTTCCTATTCGATTATCGTGATTCTCATATATATCCTTTCAAGTAATTTGCAGAATAAATTCGCATTAACCTTCAAAAAAATATTTCCTAAAATGTTAATTCCTATTGTTTTTTTTCAAGTTATGGCTTCAATCTTAAAAATTGGAGACTTAGGGATTACACATGGGAGATATTATGTCATCCTGTACGGTATCTTTGCATTGATTGCGGGAATTATTTTCAGCATTTTTTCAGTTAAAAAGAACGGATGGATAGCACTGGTGCTGATAGTATTTTCGTTGACATCAATTATGCCTCCTTTGGACGCTTTTTCAATAAGCAAAGCAAGTCAGATCAGCGTGTTAAAGGACGCCCTTGACAGAAACAAGATGATAGTGGAGAATCAAATTATACCCAATTCCGCCATCAGCAAGGCGGATAAAACAATAATAACGAGCACGGCCGAATACATCAGTATGATGGAGTATGCCAATCAAATTGAGTGGCTACGTGATGATTTTAGAGTTTACGAGCATTTCGAGGAAACCTTTGGTTTCTCTGCTTATGAAAGAATAGAAGGACCTAAATCTGAATATTATCATTACGAACGAGATGAGAATAGCAGCATAAATATTTCCGGATATGACTTATTTGTCAACGCTAATACGTTTGCATATCAAAATGAGGGTGATGGAGAAGCCATTTCAATATTTTCCG
This sequence comes from Tissierellales bacterium, assembly GCA_016938195.1. Lineage (GTDB taxonomy): Bacteria > Bacillota > Clostridia > Tissierellales > Dethiosulfatibacteraceae > JAFGVC01. The sequence continues at coordinate 19,569 of JAFGVC010000168.1, forward strand.
AAACCGGAGCCATATTCAAGATTTTTAAAAGTGAAGGAGAAAAGTACTCGCAAATTGAGTTCTATGATGAACGTGGAAATTTGATGATCGCCTATCATTTAAGAGAAATTTTTGAACGTTATCAGAATGATACTGCGATTGACAAATTATTGCCTCTTGAAGAAGCTACATTCATCAAAGAAAATGATCAGGTTGAAATGAAACTGGTTGTTAATTTTGTGGACTATTATTTGGACGGAAAAGAAGAAAATTTTAACGCGAATTTTTACGTTTTCATTAGAATTAAAGAATAATATACAAAAGTATTTTTTCTTAGCAAATTATAAAGTATAATGTACTTATCATATTTTGCAGGTGAATATTTTTGTTAGGCTATTACCTTTTATATATTAAGAATACAAGGATAGCTTTGATGGCTTGGAACTAATCACATTGATGGAGGATAAAGATGCACAAGATTATTATTATTGACGACTCGACTGTAGTACGGATGAGAATAATGAAAATTCTACAGGATTTTGGATACAGCAATGTTTTTGGCTATAACTCGGCCAATACGATCTCATCATTTTTAAAAACGTATCTTTTTGACGTGGATTTGATAATATCAGAGATTAATCTAAAAGGTATATCCGGCTATGAATTGCTTGAGAAAATCAGAAATAGTCCCGAGTTTTATAAAACGCCAGTCATATTAATGAATGAATCTACGGATGAGGAGACAATCCGTGAGGCTATGACAGCAGGTGCTACGGATTTTCTACAGAAACCATTTTAGAAAAGGTGAAATCAGTTGTCACCAAGCCATTAGCTAGTCAATATCAACAAATTTTGGAAAGGGAGGTAGGAAAACTTCAAGCCATCATTACTTCTGAGTACGAACGATCACTTCGTGGAAGCTCTTATGTGAGTTTTATAAAATTTATTACTGATACTGGAGATATTAACGAAAATACAAAGAAAATCAAAAAAATATTGAGAAAAATAGATATAGTAGAGAATGTTGCTGAAGATATTTTCATAGTACTTCCGTTAACAAATGAAGCAGGACTCGAAATCGTTATTGAAAAACTGCAATTTAGGCTCAAAAAATTTGGCATTAATATGGAAAAAATAGAAACAGAGACATTTTATCCGGATACAACAAAAAATATTGAAGCGTTGCTCTCGAAATTTTTGGGGAGCTATCCTGTATGAAAGACCAATAAATGAGGATACTTATGAAAAAAATTATTAAACAAGGCATACTAATATTATTTATCATTGCTTTTGCAATGATTCTTAGTGATGACGTAAATGCGGTTGAGACCATTGATGACATTAAACTGGTTGTTGATGGCAAGGATATTACAGAAAGAGCTAATCCGGTACTGATTGAAAACCGTACAATGGTTCCGATTCGATTTATTTCCGAAGAAATTGGAGCAAAAGTGACATGGGATCCTGAAGAACGAACAGTGCTTGTTGTAAAAGACAATCGCAGCGTTTTTTTAAGGATTGACAGTCATTTTGTAACCTATGACGATGGTAAATTTTGTCAAGTGACAGATGTTGCTCCTCTCATTATCAAGGATAGAAATAAAGATGACAGGACATATGTACCTTTAAGACTGATCAGCAATGCATTGGGAATAGGGATTGAATGGGTTGAAAAAACCAGAACAGTTCAAATGTATTCAGATCAAGCTTCTGTCCGAGAGCCTTTTTTTGATATGACCATCTTGAATATTCAATCAGGAGATTTAATTACGGGGAAAACCCAAATTGAGCTTAACTTATCTGAAAATTTGAAGAATAAAGCCTCGGAAATGAAAGTATTACTTTTAAACAAAGAAACAGGGAAAGGTTTTGTTGTCGCAAGAACGACAGATACAGAACAAGTACTTGTTTATACCCCTAAAATAGAAGATAAAGGAGAAAAAGCACTTGCCATTGTCTTATATGATGAAAATGATGATTTTTTAGCCGGCGAGGCCATCTTGGTCAATGTGGACGTGGCGCCTAAGGTCTCAATTAAAGGGAGCAAAAGCTTAGGGCTATTTTCATCGTCCATTAACGTTACTCCGGACGTTAATTTTGTTGCAACAGGTGTTCAATATGAATTCACCCATTTATCAAATGGAAAAGTAACGGTGATTAAGAATAGAGATCCTTATGAATCTTATTCGTGGGAAACCACCTTTGAGCAAAATGGAGATTATACCATTAAAGTGACAGCCTTTGACAGCTTAGGACAAGCTTACGAAAGCGAAAATTATTTTGCTTCGGTATTAGTACCTCGATATTTATCCTTGCGTGGTGTTTCAGAGGGTATGGTGGTTAATAAACCTGTAACGTTGATTGCCTCACGAAACTTTGATGTTACTGAGACTCAGTATGTCATGAAGGATATTAAAACGGGAAAGGAGACAATGCTAAAAACAGTGCCATATGGCGGATACACTTGGTTCCCGGTAGAGGATGAATCCGGTTTAAAAGAACTTACTGTCAGAGTCAAAGATATTTATAGCAGAACACATGAAAGCAATCCAATTCTGGTTGAGGTTGATGGACGCCCTGCGATTCAAATGAAAGGGGTAGGTCCGAATCAAGTGATGACGGTTAATGCCAACCTTTTTGCAACGAGCAATGTAGAGCTAGACAGTCTTACCTATATTCTGACCAATTATACAACCGACTCAGAAAGGATTATTAATCCCGAAGAGGATTATAACTGGTCGGCTTCGTTTTACGCACTGCCTGAAGATGAAGGAGAGGTGAGTCTCCATGCAGAGGGGCTTTACAAAGGAGAAATAATTAGTTCGGAAAAGATTAAATTCAGGATTTATCTAGGCGAGGTATACGCTGCGCAACCCTTGATTGAAAAAGAAAATTTCCTGGCATTAGCTTCTGAAATGGCAGTCCATTCATGGGAAAAGACAGGGATGTCGGCTGCTTTGCAAACGGCGCAAGCTATATTGGAATCTGGTTGGGGACAGAGTGTACCGGTGGATAAATATACAGGCCATTTTTCATACAATCTTTTTGGAATAAAGGGAACAGGAACCAATGGATCTGTCATCTCAAACACCTGGGAGGTCTACAACGGAGTCTCTTTTAGAACAGATGCTGCGTTCCGCTCGTATAATACGGTTGAGGAAAGCTGGCTTGACCATAAGAATATTTTGCTACAGCTAGACAGATATGCACCGTTTAGAGAAGTTATGTACGATAGCACATTGGGGGCTTATGCCATTAGGCGGGCTGGGTATGCAACTGACCCGGAATATCCTTCAAAACTGATTCGCATAATTAACCAATACAATTTAATAGAGTTAGACAGGATAGGCTTATAGCAATGTTGCTATAAGTCTTCATTTTTCTTGCTTTCGAGCCAAAAATAGATTGATTTAGTGTCTGAATAGGAGTAGAATAATTTTGTTTGATTTGGCAATTATATTATGATGATGAGGAAGGGGAAACAAGTGTCTACATTAAAACCTAAATTATTGACCACAATGAAAAATTATTCAAAGGAACAATTTATTAGTGACGTAACGGCTGGCATTATTGTTGCGATTATTGCCCTGCCACTTTCTATTGCTTTGGCCATTGCTTCTGGAGTTTCACCTGAAAAAGGACTGCATACGGCCATTATTGCCGGATTTTTGATTTCTTTGCTTGGTGGGAGTAGAGTTCAAATCGGAGGACCTACTGGAGCTTTTATGGTTATTGTATACGGAATCGTTACAAAGTTTGGTATATCCGGATTAATGACCGCAACTGTTATGGCGGGTATGATCATGATTGTGATGGGGCTGCTCAAAATGGGAGGCATTATAAAATATATTCCTTTCCCCATTACTACTGGCTTTACAAGTGGAATCGCTGCTGTTATATTTTCCTCTCAGATTAAGGATTTTTTAGGATTGACAATAGAGAAAGTCCCTGCTGATTTCATCGGACAATGGAAAGTGTATTTTCAATCGTTTTCCGGTTTTGACTTGACGACCGCATCAATTGGATTGCTAGCACTTCTCATTATTATCTATTGGCCAAAGGTGAATCGTAAAATTCCGGGAGCTTTAATTGCATTAATTATCACATCAGCTCTGGTAAGCTTTTTAGACCTTCCTGTAGCTACAATAGGAAGCAAATTTGGAAAATTATCGTCTGCACTTCCTCAACTGCAAAAGCTTGATATTTCGGTAGAGATGATTAGAATGTTGATAGGTCCTGCTTTTACAATCGCTATTCTAGGATCGATAGAGTCTTTGTTGTCGGCTGTCGTCTCAGATGGCATGATTGGAGGAAAGCATCGTTCAAATATGGAATTGATTGCACAGGGGATTGCTAACATGGCTTCCGGATTATTTGGAGGAATTCCTGCGACAGGTGCCATCGCACGTACGGTAGCCAATATAAAAAACGGAGGACGTACGCCTGTAGCCGGAATGGTTCATGCTTTAACGCTATTATTAATCATGCTTTTATTTATGCCTCTTGCGCAGATGGTTCCATTGACTTCACTGGCCGCGGTTTTGATTATTGTGGCTTATAACATGAGTGAATGGAGACAATTTTTAGGAATATTCAAATCAACAAAAAGTGATACCATTGTATTGCTGGCAACTTTTTTTGTCACAGTCTTGATTGATCTGGTTAAAGCCATTGAAATTGGAGTAGTATTGTCATCCTTTCTGTTCATGAAAAGAATGGCAGAGGTGTCAAATATTAATGTTACAATGATGGATGCCTCTGAAGAAATCTTGGAGACAGAAGATGAAGTGGCTGTCAAAGAAAACATTGAGATATCAGAATCAAAAGGAATTCAGATTTATGAAATCAATGGCCCCTTCTTCTTTGGGGCTGCCGATAAATTTCTTCAAGCGTTCAATAGAGTTGATCACCAGACAAAAATTTTAATCTTGAGAATGAGAAATGTACCGGCAATGGATGGAACGGCTTTGAATGCTTTTAAACGGATTATGAAAATGGCAAGCCAAAGGAAGATTCGAATTTTAATTTCTGGAATTAATCCGCAACCCGAAACCGTTCTAACAAAAGCCGGAATTTATAATGAATTAGGTGAAAACAACTTCTTCTCTGATTTTAGTGATGCCGTACAATATGCTAAAAGCATTTCATAACATATTGAAACCTTGACAGGTCTTATAGAAATGCTTACAATTGAATTGTATCATCAATATAAAGGAGGTTTTCTAAATGGGAAGAAAAGCGATTGACATTGCAAAGCTTGATGTTGAAAAATTGATTCAGATGCTTAATGAAGCATTATCAGAAGAATGGTTAGCCTATTATCAATACTGGATAGGCGCAAGGATGCTTGAGGGTCCGATGAGAAGCGAGGTTGAGCCAGAGCTATTATTACATGCAACTGAAGAATTAGCACATGCTGAGCTGGTAGTAAACAGAATATTACAGCTTGGCGGCACACCTGTTCTTAATCCGTCTAAATGGATTGAATATGCAAAATGTCCTTATGAAGAACCTAATGACCCATATGTCGAGGTTATATTGCAACAGAATCTTGATGGAGAGAGATGTGCGATACAAAGGTATGAAGAGATAGCAGAATATACCTATGGTAAAGACCACTCAACTTATCAAATGGCGATACAGATTTTAAACGATGAGCTTGAGCATGAGCATGACATTGAAGATTTTTTAGCTGATTTGGCACGATTAAAAGAAGATATTCGTAAAATCAGACTATAATAGGCAGCATCCTGGATTTTTCTTGTAAATCCAGGATGCTTTTTATTATCAGGAAATATTCGTAACACAAGTTACCGAACAGGCTGTGATTGCCATGAAGCTTAAGGAAATATTTGAATTGAATGATATAAATGATCTTCCTATTGCTTATAATATTGCTTGGTATGAGCAAAAGGCAGTTATCGTACTGTTGGCATTACTCTATCTAGGTGTTAAAAATATCAAGCTTGGGCCTACATTGCCAGGATTTTTATCCCCAGGAGTAGCCAATGTATTAGTTGAAACATTTGGTATCAATGGAATCACAAATGTGGAAGATGACCTAGAACAATTATTGAAATAAGTTTTACATAAACTTGACCCGAGTAAACCACTTTGGATGGCTCGGGTTTTTATTTTTCTGAAGGTGGCATTATGGTAGAATATTATATATAATGATATTAATAACACGAGTGTTTGGCATTCAAAAAACATGTAATGGAGTGAACATGAATAATAAAATCACGAAAATGCTCAAAATCAAATACCCTATTTTACAAGGGGGAATGGTATGGATTTCCGATGCGACATTAGCGACGGCGGTGTCCAATGCCGGAGGAGCAGGTATTATTGGAGCCGGAGGACATGATGCTGCTTGGGTAACAGAAGAAATCCATAAGGCTAGAAAGACTACGAATAATCCTTTTGGTGTCAACATTCCTTTAATGACAGAAGATGTGCCTGAGATTGTGTCAGTAGTTTGCCGGGAGAGGCCGGCATTTGTTACTTTGGGTGGTGGTAACCCAATCCCTTATATTAGTCAAATCAGGCAAGCCGGCATTATTTGCATACCGGTTGTTGCAAGCTTGTACCAGGCCAAAAAAGTTGAAAAAGCTGGGGCTGACGCTATCATTGCCGAGGGAATGGAAGCAGGTGGACACATTGGCAAGATGACGACGATAGCTTTAATGACTAATATTGTGAATAATATTCAAATTCCTGTCATAGCAGCAGGAGGGATTGCAGATCAAAGAGGCTTCAAAGCGGTATTGGCTATGGGAGCACAAGGCATACAGATGGGATCTCGATTTTTGCTATCAGAAGAATGTCCGGTTCATTTTAATGTCAAGAAAAAGATAATGAATGCTACAGACACGGACACTGAAATTTTGGGATATACGATTGGACACAGTGTCAGAGTTATTCAAAATGAATTTGCAAAAGATTATCTTTCGATTGAATACAGTGACGCTCCAAGGCTTGCATTAAAAGGCAAAATGAAGGGAGCCAGTTACAGAGCTTTAATTGAAGGAGATGTTGTGAATGGACTTATTCAAGTTGGGCAAAGTCTTAATGTGCTCAATGATATTTTAACCTGCAAGGATATTATCAGTTCGATGATGGAAGGTATAGAATGATGAAAAATATTCCTAATTATTTAACTGTTTTCAGACTTGCTTTAGTACCTGTTTTTGTTGTCGTTTTCTTCTCAGATATATCAAATAATAGTTTATGGGCATTTGGCGTATATGCGCTTGCGTCTGCAACGGATGTATTGGACGGATATATTGCGCGAAAATACCAGTTGATCACTGAGATTGGAATTGTTTTGGATCCCTTGGCGGACAAGGTCATGTTGATTACAGCCGTGGTATGTCTATATATTGACCATAGAATTCCCTTGATTGCGGTTGTTGTAATCGTAATCAAAGAGAGCTTCATGATTTTATCAGGCTTCATTCTATTTTATAGAAAAGATAAAATGGTTATTTCATCCAATATTTTCGGCAAAATGGCTACGGTAGCTATCACACTATCCATTGTATTATTAATACTAATACCTTCATATAAAATTGGAATCTATATATTATATGTGGCTATCGGATCAAAAATCATTGCTTTTGTAAGTTATATGAAATTGTATCGCGAAAAAAAGAGAGGAGAACTGAAATGAAAACATTATTGATTACTTACATGGTAACATTAGGCGTCTTTTTTGCAATTGACTTGGTGTGGCTTGGCATTATTGCTAAGAATTTATATGCAAATCATATTGGGCATTTAATGGCTGATAAAGTCAATTGGATGGCGGCCTTGCTTTTTTACCTGCTCTATATATTGGGAGTGGTTTATTTTGCTGTAAATCCTGCCCTTCAAGGAGGAGGATGGACCTTTGCACTGAAAACAGGTCTAATTTTCGGATTTTTTACGTATATGACCTATGATTTAACCAATCTCGCAACACTTAAAGACTGGCCAATTAAAATTACAATGATTGATATGGGTTGGGGCACATTTTTAGGCGGATTCGTAGCACTTTTTAGTTATCTAATTAATTCATGGTTACTGAAATAACGGGCTAAATAACTGACCAATAGATAAATGCATTGAAAAGACTTAATAAAAGTGATATAATTTCTAATGATTATGCATTGTGTGCTTATCAAGTGAACGGAAGAGAGTGCTTATGAATAAGGATTTCATTAGGGAAATGATTACAAAAGACGGAGAAATGGATATAGCTAAGGCAGCTATATTTATTTCTATGATTGAAAACAAATCCAGAGAATCCTTTGTAAGAAATTATATTGAAGAACTAGGATTTAAAGTTGTCATCACCGAAGTAGCCGGATCAGGCAGAGAGTTAAAAAAGAAAATTATTAACTCATGTGTTGGGGCTGCACTTAATTTAGAAGTGATTGATAAGGAGCCTCACCATATCCATGGGCTCATACATGCCGCCCAAGAAGCCGGTAGGGGTATGATGCTTGATATGCCTTTAGATGCCAATCTCCACATTAAAATAGCCATCGTGAGTAGTCCGCATTGGATTGCCGTCTCCATGTATGGAAATTCAGCTTATCATATTCTGTCTAACCACAGTCGTCTAGGACTTGGACATGTTAATATTTAAACAAAATACTGATTCAATTTTTTCTAAAAAGAGCTTTTATTTTTTGGGTTTTGGGTATATAATATGTATGAGGAATTTTTTCTTGAGATGATTTGAATAATAAGTCTTGCATAATTGTTTGTAGCTATCAATTATTTAGGAGACCTAGAGTCATATGATGCATATGGGACACTTGTCATATGAGGAGTCAATAGTGCAACCGGCCTGAGAGAGGGTCGGTTTTTTTAATGGTGAATTAAAATGAAATTCAATCATTTTAAGGAAATACTCTTTAATGAATATGAATCGTGAAGTCTTGCATAATTGTTTGTAGTTATCAATTATTTAGGAGACTTAGAATCATATGATGTATGTGGGACACTTGTCATATGAGGAGTCAATAGTGCAACCGGCCTGAGAGAGGGTCGGTTTTTTTAATGGTGAATTAAGGAGGTGGTTTATATATTTTTAATAGATGCTTCACAGATATCACGGAGATAAAGTATTTTATGCGGTTATTGTTTAGAGACGGTTTGTTAACCGAAATTGAAAGGAGGTAACAGGATGAAGATTAAGAGGCAATTGATGATTTTTGTGATTGTAACCACGCTGGTATTTAGTGTATTCTTCCAGATGCCTACATACGCCGATGATGAAAATTTAGCTTTAGTCAATTATGTAGGTCCCGGAAGATACGAAACAAACCTGATGATTGTACAAGGAGGAGAGGTATTACAAAATTATGAAGACGTTGGTACTGCAGCCATATGGAATACGCGCAATGAACTGTACATTTCACTGGAGGTTGAAGAAGGATGGGTCATTAAAGAAGTGATGGCATATGTGGGTAACGGGGAAATACCAACCTCTGAATCAGGAAACCCATTGCCGGTGAGATTTCCTTATGGGGAAAAGCTTCGAAATGCTCAAACGACCTATCAAATGTCTTTGAAGCTTGTTGAAGACCTTGATATCAGCTGGGGAATGCGGGACGAAGCAAAAAGGATGCCCAAAATTTCAGTCTGTGCAAGGGTGGAAAGAGAAAATTCTAAAAATGGAACACCTTATTTTGCTTGGGCTGAAGGAAATAATCAATTTGAAGTCAATTCAGGATGGTGGGTTAGATATGCTGTGGTTCATCCAAAAACAGGACATTTTATTGATTCTCCGGTAGACGGTGTAGAGTATGAAACCCCAACACACCGAGGCAAGACGGATGAAGGAGGCGCATTTGACTACATACAAGGTGAGGATGTTAATCTGTATATCGGAGGTATTCATATTGGAACGGCAAGAGCCGGACATAAGATTACACCGTTGGATTTGGTCGGCACGACGGACATCAACAATACCGCGGTCATTAACATGGCTGTGATGCTTCAGAGCTTTGATGAAGATGGTGAGCCTCATGCAGGGATAAAAATAACAAATGATACATCTGAGGCCTTGAACGAGTCTTTTGTAGAAATGGGACTAACGGAGATAGATTTTTATGACTCTGAACAGGTGAATTCTCTGATTGCGCTAACCGATCAAAAGCTTGGAGGAACTTTAAACATTGTTTCCAGAGAAGAAGCGAAGGATAATCTAGAAAAAGGTACTGGGAGCACCATTGTCAGGAAAAATGTATCTAAATCATCGGAATTTGAGAATACCAAAGCCAAGCTTGAATTAATGCCTTTATATGTGCCGGCACAAAAAGCCAATGGAGATCCGGTGACTTTGGAATATTATGAAACTGTTTTGGACCCCGTAACAGGTGAACCGACTGGAGAAGAGATTTTATTAGAAACCAGAACAATGGTTAAACCCCTTATTTCCTGCTACACTGAAGCGATTGGAGATACCGGAGCTGATGATATTGTGGCAGCTGTATCCCGGGATGAAGGAGAAACTTGGAAGACAACCAATATCTCTAAATCAGCCGATAAGTCATCTTTTAAACTAAAGGATGGAACGGATTTTCCGGGGGATACGCATAAACCACAAGTTAAGGTGAGTGGCAATTACATTTTAGCAGTTTGGACCTCCAAATTTGCCAAGACAGGAAAACCGACTTACGCTATCAAGATAAATGATGAAACGTCGGAGGATTACTATCCATATGACGACCCATACTATGAAGAAGACATTTGGGGAGTATCCGGACCGCAAAGATCTGTCGACTATGCCGATATGGGTTTTCCGGATGTGGGCGAGCTTCCTTTTAGTGTGGTTTGGGCTTGTAGAGGAAAGATTGACGTTGAAACAGGAGAAATCACTTGGTATAAGCCTGAGCGATTAACCTCCGGGCGAAGAGATGCCAATCAGGTTATGATGAATGCCGTTGAAGGAGCTGGTTTTGCTATAGTTTGGCAGGAAGATCCGGAAGGACTAAGACCGGGTGAACAGGCAGGTCCCGGAGAAGGCTGGAGTGGAGCGACGACCAATCATAAAACAGATATTTGGTACTCATATTTAAAATGGGAGGATTTTGAAGCTATAGATGAGAATTTCGTGTCAAAAGGGGCTTCACAACATAAAGAAGACGAAGAGGAAGACGAAGAGGAAAGAGGAAGACCAAAAGCACTTGTACCTTTTAGACTTCCGGTAAGGTTGACGGATAATGATACACTCAATCTTGACAATATGAAAATAGATACCACTAACATCAATTTGCCACAAACAGAATTGACTTGGGTCGATGTGGATTCGAGTACATTTTTACCTTTAATCGAGGATGAAAAGATGCAAGGTACGCATCAATATGGTTATGTGGACCTAGCCCAATATTATCCTTACTATAATGGTCCTGAAATTTGCGATATGCTTTACTATGAAGTCAATCACCAAGGGGCGGATAAATATATAGCCATAACAGGAGATGGAAGGCTCATAGATGGCAATACAGGTGCTTCAAGACCAAATATTATGCTACAAAAATATACAAAAGCGGATGGCAGTATCAGTGCATGGGCAGCTATTTGCTATGAAGAAACAAAAGGAGTAGGTGCAGGGCCTCCTATGGATGAGGAATTAGATGCAATCGCATCAGTCACTACATCATATTCTGAAGAAGAATTGGATGCCATGGCATCAGCGACGACATCAGATAGTGACGTCGCTGAATCCGGAGATGGTATTGGTAGCGGTGGCTCAGGAGAAGGAGGAAGCAGTGATGGTGTAGGCGCTCAAAGGGGTAAATATGCTTATGTTGCTGATTCAGGTAAGTTTGTTATTTACCATTCCTTCGACTTTGCACAACCCGATTTGGTCAGCGCAGGCCACATTATCAATCCTCAGATTAAAATTGACTCTGAAGAAGAAATTGAATTTTATACCAGAGAAGATGGAACCTTGCCAGGTCTTGACGAATCTACAGGATTGCTTTATTTAACTGATGAAGACGGAAATATTCTGTATGATTGGGATGGTGTTACGCCGTTAGCGGCCTATGAAAATGCCAGAAGACCAAGAATGTTGATACAAGGCAAATCTGCAGCTATTGCAGGAAAACCGGCCGGTACAGACGGTACCGTCATGGTTATGCTGTATAAGATGGGTGAAGAAGGAAAAGGAAGGCCTTCAGATATCTTTATGCACAGATGGGAGGTTAGCTCTTTAGATAAGGGGAATCCATATGATATCAAATATATGTCACCGGATATCTATAATATCAGCAGTGTCACACCGGGAGACACCATTATCAACGAGAATCGATCGGAGTCTAGCAAGGGGGAAGGACTCAAAGTCTTAAATTGGACACAGGATGTGACTAATTTAGATGATGATTCGTGGGAAAATCCTTATGATGACGCCAGAGCGCACAGGGGAATACTCAGAGGAGATATGCTGGCAATTGCATTAGATTGGACACCAAACTGGGCTGCTTCAAGGAACGGAAACGATATTTATAATTTATATGTCAGACGATCATTTGATGGTGGCAAGACTTTTACGACCAATCCAGCAGGTACAGGTGTAACACACACCGATATTTTCAAAACCGGATTGGGTACAGGTCAAGGAAGTGAAGAAAGAGAAGAAGATTTGAAAGTGGAAGTTCAAACTTTCTATGAAGCCGGAGCATTTGAACCGATGAGAAATCTCTCGCATTTATCTAACAATAAAACTTCAGTCATTGAACCAAGACTTGTCGGAGGTCAGGGAACAATAGCGGGTTCACCATATCCTGAAGATGTTAGAAATGCTAAAGTTTTCTGGGTAACCTATGGAACATCAACCAACCCAGGTGATGATTCAACAGAATTAAAAGAGCCCCTCGATTTGTATTATAGTTATACATCTGATTTTGGGGATACATTTTATGATATCACAAAGATAACTAACCCTGAGAGCAAGGGCAATCATCCGGGAGAAGAAAAAACAGTCTGGGATTGGTTAGCAAAGGATACTGGACAGAAGGTTGCGGCCCAAGCTGAATGTCAAATCAGGATGTCAGCAGATGGTTCAATATTCTATGCCGTATGGAACGAAACAGGGGATAACGGAAGCGATGTCATGTTCAGAAGAATTATACCTAGTGGAATGAAAATCCGCAGTATTGTAGAAGTGATAGATGAAACCGCACCGGTTATTCAAGTTGAAGGCATTAATGATGGAGATATTATAAACGATGATATCACTTTAGAAGTTCGATTAAGTGAATTGGGAGTGTGGGAAGCTGAACTTGTTTCGAGTGACAGCACTAACCATTTCAATGATGAATTTACGATAGTGGCTGATCGCTCTAAGCGTGATTACACATTAAAAGTGTCAGCAGAAGATCTGTCAGGAAATAAGAGCTACAAAGAGCTTTCTTTTACCGTAGATGGACAAGCTCCAAATATTAATGTGTTTGGAGTAGAAAAAAATGAACATGCACAAACAGATATTAAACTGCAAATCCATACATCAGGTGTTAAGGAGCACATCAAGCTATTAAAGGATGGAAAAGAGATTAATACAACGAATTGGTCTTTGCTGACTGAAGAAGGAAACTATTATCTGGATGTTATTTCCGAAATCAACGGCTACATGGCTAGAAAGAACTTGGTGTTCACAATAGACAGAACAGCGCCGAAAATTGTTTATAAAGGTGTTGAGGACGGAGGAATATACATAGGTAGCGTGAGACCAGAAGTGATTATTACGGATAATTTGTGTAAATCACTTCAAAGACTTGATATTAAGCTTAATGGACTTGATTACTTATCATCGACTCAGATATCTAGAGTGGGAGAATATACGTTATATGTATATGCTGTAGATAAAGCGGGTAATACAGCAGTTTCTGAAATTAATTTCAAAATTATGGCTGCTGAAACTGAAATTAGTTTACAAATGATGGAAGAGTAAGAATGTTATAAAAAGGAGGATAAAATGTTTAGTAATTATGATTATAAAAAAGTATGGATATTGATTTTTGCAGCTGTGTTTGCTTTGACAATGTTGACCGGCAATACATTTGCAGACCCAGGTAGAGTTGTTTTGCCTCAGCAAAATGGACCGGAAGAAAATGAAACGTTTTTCTTTGCGGATGATTTAGTAGAAATAAAGCTTGAAATGAAAGATGATAAGATAAAAGATAATAATGGGAAGGCATTAGGTAAAGAAAAGCAAGAAGAGGAGATACCGGATGAGGCAGTCGAGGAGGAATTGCCTGAACTACCTGAAGAAGAGGAATTACCTGAGGAAGATTTACCTGACAATCCAGGACAAGGGCAAGGATCTGGTGGTAATGGACAAGGACAGGATGAGCCGGAAGACGATCCTGAGGAAGAACCGGAATTGAGCAGCGATTCATCACTGAGCATGATTTTTATCGGAGATAAGGCTTTGCCGGGATTTAGCCCTGAAAAGACAGAATACACGTATCTATTACCAAAGGATACAGTGGTTTTGCCTGAAATTACTGCCGTACCGAATGATGAAAATGCATCAGTAAAATTCGGAAATATTGTTGAACTGCCTGGTACATTGGTTATTCAAGTAGCCGCACAGGATGGAAGCGAAACACACTACAAATTGAATTTATCAGTCAAAGGACTTCCTGAAGGAGAAACCATTATCTTGCAGGATGAGTTAATCCCATTGGGTACACTGCAAATTTTTGGAATTTGGCTACCACCGGTCGAAGACAATTTTGTACTTGAGAAAAAAAGCACTAAAATTAGATTCTGGGTCAGTGAGCAGCTGCTCTATCCTGAAATATGGATTTTTGAGGTTGATGAGGGATACGAAGATATCATGAGCCAATCACTTGTGATTAAAATCGGAACGAGCGAGTTGAAATCAAGTACAGGTAACGGAAAGCACTCTAAATCAGTTGCGGAGAATGGAGAAGGAGGTTATTACAAATATAACCTTAAAGGAAAGAATTTTCCTCAATTAGAAATGGATAAGCAATATGCCTTGGCTATTATGAACGAAGGTTGTGTTGTTACATTTGGAATTGACCAACCGGCTATCCTTCATTTTACGATGGGAGAGGTAACGAATACAGTAATCAAGGAAAGAAATAAAACCTATAATGAATCTACTAGAAGATCCAATGTAGGAAGCAAGCAAGATTAATCATATAAAATACCCCAAATTATGAATTTGACTAGCGTATTATGTAGTAGATTCATAAAGGAGGAATGTAAAATGAGAAAAACTATGAAAATTGTTTTAGCAGTTATGTTGGTTTTGAGTCTTGCAATGATGCCTGTGACTGCGGTTGCCGGAGGACAAAGCGGATCAGCTCCGGGACAACAGAAGACTGGATATGCGGAACAGCATGCATTTAGCCATTCTTTTAACGATATGACAGGTTATGATTGGGCTCAAAAGGCTGTACAGACAATGGCCAGAATGGGCATCATAAAAGGCGAGGGTAACGGAAGATTTGCCCCATCGAGATCCGCAAAAGAAATTGAAGTTGTAGCAATGACACTAAGATTCTTAGGGTTGGAAGAAGAGCTTGATTTGGATGCCGAGCTTCCGAAATACTACAAAGGTACGGATCCGGATGAATGGATGATTCCATATATAGATGCTGCTTTGGAAGAAGGCATACTATTACCGGAAGAAATGGATGACTTTAATCCCAATGCCGCTTCTTCAAGGTCGAGGGCCGCTGTTTACATGATTAGAGCCTTAGACATGGTAGAGGAAGCTGAAGATCACATGGATGAGGATTTACCGTTCAAGGACGCGGGTTCTATACCAGAAGAGCATGTAGGTTATGTTTATTTGGTTAATGAGCTTGGTCTAATGATTGGATATAATGATACTTTCCAACCGAACAAGCCTGTGACACGGGCTGAATTGGCAGTTCTTTTTGCAAGAATGGTCGCCATGACAGACACGGAGTACTCATATACAATGACTGGTCGCATTTATTATCTGGTTCTAACCGGAGATAAGATGATTGCCATTAAGAGTGGTAGTACTTATGCACAATTTGATTTAGATGATGATGTTGTTGCATACGACTTGGATGACGAAGAAATAGAATTGGAAGATCTAAACTTGAATGACTTTGTCAAGCTTTACATTGTCAATGATTTAGTAGTACAAATCGATCTCATTGAAGAAGGAACGGAAGTAAACAAAATATTGCTTAGAAGAACAGGTGAATTGATTGATATTACTTGGGATGACGATGACCTTGAGATTATTGAGGTATTAGTCACTGACACTACAACACCTGAAGCCTTTGAAGTTGATGAGGATGTTGTCATTAAAGTCGAAGGAAACGAAGAAGATTTATTAGAAGCTCACATTGGGTTGGAAATTGTGTTCTATACATCGAATGATGTCGTATATAAAGTCTATGTTCACTATGATAAAATAGAAGGCATTTTAGACGAGCTTATTTATGACGACGAAGACCTTGTTGGGGCTGAGATTACACTTGATGGAGAAGAAGAAAGTGATTCGTATATGTTTGCTGAAGACATGCAAATATGTATCAATGAAGTTGATTCGGACCTTGAAGATTTAGAAGCACTCGATTTTGAAGATGATATTGTCTATGAAGTCAATGCAAAGCTTTTAGGAGACGGAACGGTCATCAATTTGTGTGTCAACTTTGAAGGACCTGAATTAGCAGAAGGAACAGGCGAACTGACGGATATCACTTGGGAAGATGATGTCGTTACTGAGCTAGAAATTTTAGTCACAGATGCGACTGAATCCGAAACATTTGAAGTAGATGAAGATGCCGTATTTAAAGTTGAGGGTGTTGAGACTGATTTGACTGAAGCACACGTTGGATTGGAATTGACTTTCTATACATCGGATGATGTGATTTATGAAGTGGATTTAGAATATGATGAGCTTGAAGGCGTCTTAAATGCATTGGTGTATGAGGATGAAGACTTAATAGGACTTGATATTACACCTGAAGGAGAAACTGAGGGAGAAGATTATCTCTTTGCAGAAGGTGTAATCCTATTCATCAATGAAGTAGAATCCGAGCTTGAAGATCTTGAGGACCTTGATTTTGAAAGCGAAATAGAATATGAAGTGAGTGCATCCCTTCTAGGTAACGGAGAATTGATTATTGTTTCCATCGATTTCGACGAACCGGAAGAAGAATAACAATAGCCGCTTCAATAAAAAACGCCTGCAGATGTAGGCGTTTTTTATTGAAATTTCAAAAAACTATTGACAATAAAATATGAGCATGTTAAGTTATTAATTGAAGCAACAACGGCTCAAAGAGTTGAGCCGATAGAGTATAGAGTGTCGTTATAAATGATGTAACATTTAATAATCATGCTTGCATAGAGGATAGAGAATAGAGAACAGGCGAATGGAAGATCCATTTTCTTGTTTTTGTTTTTTTGAATCTAGTTTTGTGGTATTAAATCCGTTAATTAAATGAAGGAGGTGATCGATTGGGCGTATTGAATGGCATCAAAATTCTGGATTTAACTCAGGGACTCTCAGGACCATACTGTACTATGATTTTAGGAGACATGGGAGCAGAGGTTATTAAAATTGAAAAAATCAATAATGGTGATGACTCAAGAGCTATAGGACCATTTATCAATGAAGAAAGTGGTTATTTCATGAGTGTGAACCGAAATAAGAAGAGCCTTGCCATTGATCTGGGTAAAAAGAAAGGCAAAAAAATACTGAAAGATCTAGTGATGGTATCAGACGTACTGGTTGAGAATTATAAGCCAAGCACGATGGAAAAACTGGGACTCGATTATGAATCAATCAAGACAGTTAATCCCAACATTATCTATTGCTCTATATCAGGATATGGACAAGATGGTCCCTTGAGGGATCGACCAGCGTATGACGCAGTTATTCAAGCAATGGCTGGATTGATGAGCATCACAGGTCAAGAGCATGGCAAACCGACACGTGTTGGCGCTCCCATTGGCGATTTGACATCGTCTTTATATAGTGTGATTGCGATATTGGGGGCGTTATATAAAAAGAAAGAAACCGGAAAAGGTGAAAGAATTGACATATCGATCTTAGATAGCCAAGTATCAATCCTTGAAAATGCAATCATGAGATACAACACAACAGGCGAGATTCCTGAACCCATC
>JAFGVC010000169.1 GCA_016938195.1 Tissierellales bacterium
CAAAACGGAGTATTAGCATTGACAAAAATTGCCTTAGATTTTTTAAAATAAGTTCAAAAAACAAACCTCAAAAAACAAAAGGGACGGTTCTTTTTGTACCATCCCTTTTAAATTTACACCCATTTGTTACCTATAAGCATTCTAATAGCTCAATTTAAAAATTTTAAATAGGAATCTTATCTTCAACATAAAACAAAAAGAACCGTCCCCTTTTATTTGTCCCCTTTTATTTTAGCAATCGCGCAACATTTTGATAAGCATTATACAGCAATTTTTTCGCATTTTCCATAGCTTCATTCAAATCCATCGGAGAGCTTATAATACTAAAAGCAGCTAACAAACCTTCATCAAGCATTTTTTCATACCCTTTCCCGGTAGAGCCTACAATCGCAATGACGGGTACTCCATATTTTACGCCGAGACGTGTGATACCATATGGTAATTTTCCATGCAATGTTTGATCGTTCATTTGCCCTTTTCCAGTAAAAATATAGTCAAAGCTCTCTTGCTCGATTATTTTTTCTAGCTGTAAGGTATTACTTACAATATCAAAACCCAAACCTGTCTTCGCACCTAGAAATGCTATTAAATCTGCTCCTATTCCACCTGCAGCGCCAGACCCCTGATAATCATCAATATCGTGTCCCCAAAAATCCAAGATGTGCTTTTTATAATTTATCATTCCTTTTTCAAGAATCTCAAGTTTTTCTGGAGTTCCTCCCTTTTGTGGTCCATACACGAATGTTGCACCGTTTCTACCCGTCAAAGGGTTGTTTACATCACAAGCTACAGTAATATCAATTTCCTTGATTTTCTCAGAAACTTGGGATGCATCAATAGAATTAATTTTATCCAGAAATTGTCCTCCATATCCGATATCCGCTCCCTCTTGGTCTAAAAAACGAAAGCCAAGCGCTTGTAACATTCCAACCCCACCATCATTTGTCGCACTCCCGCCAATGCCCATGATGATTCTATGACAGCCCTGCTGGACTGCGTCTAGAATCAGCTCTCCTGTTCCAAAACTAGTTGTAACCAAGGGGTCTAATTGGTTAAAAGGAACATGCAAGATACCTGATGCGCTAGCCATTTCAATAACAGCTGTTTCTCCATCACCCAGAATTCCATAAATCGCAAGCACTTGATTACCCAGAGGACCTGTAACATTGAGATTTCGAAAGCTACCATTCGTCCCTTCGACTAACGCCTCAACCGTACCTTCTCCCCCATCCGCTAAAGGTATCCCTATCACTTCAGCTGAAGGCAAAACAGAAACAATAGCCTTTGTTCCCAACTCGCAAATTTGTTTGGACGATAAGCTTCCTTTAAATGAATCTGATGCTATTAATATCTTCATAAGTGCTCTCCTTTCAAAAAACAAAAGGGACGGTTCTTTTTGTACCACCCCTTTTAAATTTATACTCATTTGTTACCTATAAGCATTCCAATAGCTCAATTTTAAAAAAATAGATGAAGCTATTATCTTTAACAAAAAACAAAAAGAACCGTCCCCTTTTATTTGTCCCCTTTTACATGAGGTGGATGGGGTGTCCATGTACGCCGTGCGCGGCTTCATGCAGAGCTTCTCCTACGGTTGGATGTGCATGAATGGTGGTTAGTATTTCATCTATTGTGGCTTCTAGTCTCAACGCCAATGCGCCTTCTACGATGAGCTCCGTAGCCCTAGGTCCGGCCATATGCAACCCTAAAATTTCATCCGTTGTATTGTCTACGATAAATTTCACCAAACCCTCCGGTTCTCCCAGAATTAAAGACTTGGCATTGGACATAAGTGGAAATCTTCCGACGCTGTAATCTAAATGCTTATCTTTTGCCTGCTCTTCAGTCATGCCTACAGATGCTATTTCTGGCTTTGTATACACACAGTAGGGTACTGTTTTAAAGTCAATCCTCGAGTGGCCTTTAATGATATTTTCAACCGCGGCTATTCCTTGAGCAGATGCCGCATGAGCAAGCATAACGCCTCCCGTACAATCTCCTATTGCATAAATATGAGACAAGTTCGTTTGGAATTTTTTATTTACTTCTATCGTCTTTCCATATTTAACGTCAATGGCTTCTAATCCTAAATTTTCTACAACAGGCCTTCTCCCGATTGACAATAAAACTTTATCCACCTTTACCGTTCGTTGCCCTTCCGGAGTAGCTACAAACACTTCTACCCCTTCTGCAGATGAGGTGAATTTTTCAACCTTTGAATTAACGAGAATCTCAACACCCTCGTTTCTTAGCTCAAAATCAAGATATTGAACAATTTCATTGTCCATGTTTTGAACAATTCCAGGTAACATCTCAATTATAATCACGTCCACTCCTAGTCTTGAAAACAGACTGGCAAACTCGCTTCCAATCACTCCTCCTCCTACGATACATAGTGTTTTAGGCAACTTCTCCAAGGATAATATTTCTCTGCTTGTCAATATGTTTTCGCCCTTTATCCCAGGTATAGGGGGGACAGCTGCTTCTGAGCCTGATGCAATGATAGCCACGTCAAAATCAACCTTATCCTTTGATCCGTCGTTCTTCAGGACTTCCACTTGCTTCTGGGAAGTAAATTTTCCTTCACCGAATAATACTTTTACCCCATTACTTGCAAGCACGCTTTCTACTCCGCCAACTAGAGATCGTGTTACATTTGTTTTTCTTTCCAACAGCCTAGGCCAATCCACGGATAGATGGTCAGCTTTTAATCCGATTTTTTCTCCGTCTTTTTTTATCGTATGATATAAATCGGTTGTGTTGAGGAGAACCTTTGTAGGTATACAACCTACGTTTAGACAGGTGCCACCGATATATTGCTTCTCAACCAATGTCACTTCAGCACCTAAATGAGCCGCTTGTATAGCTGCAACATATCCTCCCGGCCCACCTCCTAAGATTAATATTCTCATTTTTGCCTCCTACTAAAGTATTAATTGGTTAGGATTTTCAATCCATTCTTTTAATCGATTTAAAAATTGAGCCGCAACAGAACCGTCTACCACGCGATGATCGGCTGTCAGACTGAGTGTCATCATCGGTATAAAGGCCACTTGACCTTCAACATTGACAGCTGTCTCTTTGATTGTATTGATGCCAAGTATGGCTACTTCAGGTTGGTTGATAATTGGGGTGAAGGATTCTATGTTAAACATCCCAAGATTGCTGACTGTAAAGGTGCCACCCGACATTTCATCAGGCTGTAAACTGTTTGTTCTTGCTTTTTCAGCTAGCTCCTTAATTTCATCGGATATCATTTTTAGGCCTTTTATATTGGCATATTTAACAACCGGAACAATCAAGCCTTCATCTAATGCCACGGCTACACCTATATTGGTGTAATTTCGTTTAATCATTTCGTCACCTTCAACAGAACAGTTCAGCATAGGGAATTCAAGCAACACTCTCGATACAATCTTGACAATAATATCCGTATATGTAATCTTTGCAACGTTTTTTAGCTTGTCTCTCATTCTTTTCATTTCTCTTGTATCCACGGAGAGATTGTAATGCACCACCGCTGATGTCTGCTGACTTTCAAACATTCTTTCTGAAATAATTCTTCTCATGCTACTCATCTTTTCTCTTGTTTCTTTTGGAGCAGCCATTTCTTTTAGACTCTCAAAATTTTGATAGCCAATCACATCATCTTTCATAATTCTTTCTGTTTTTTCTATCTTATTTATATCGACTCCAAGGTTTTTAGCTACTCTTTCAGCGGTTGGAGATGCTTTCACCTTTGCTTCTTCAGGTTTATAATCTTCCACGTCTTTTTCCGATATGGCTCCTCCGGGACCGGTTCCTCTGATTAAAGATAACTCCACTCCCAATTCCTTTGCCAATCTTTTTGCTTTTGGAGATGCGATTATTCTTTCGCTTGACTTTTCTGATTTTTCGACTTCTTCTTTTACAGCTTCCGGCTGTTCTTCTCTCTTTTCTATTGTTTTTTCTCCATTTGCTCCGGCTTTGACCAACAACTCTGATATATCTTCATCCGCAGCGGCTAGTATTCCTACAGGTTCTAATACCGGCAGCTTTCCGTCCATATGGATAATCTTTCTCAAAACGCCGTTAGCCGGTGCCTCGACATCATTTGTTAACTTTGATGTCTCAACCGCATACAATTTCTCGCCTTTTTTGACTTCTTCCCCTTCTTTCTTGAACCATTCCAAGATAGTGCCTTCAGTCATAGTCAGACCTAATTTTGGCATTACTAATAATTGTCCCATAGATTTTCCTCCCATTACTTTTTTATTTTAAAGAAACCCTGCGCTACAGCCGCCTCCATCGTTTTCCTGACATCGACATGCACCGGTCCGTTGCGTGTGATTTTAAATTCAAATAAATCTCCATTGTTGAAAACAATTTCTCTTTCTCCGTCAACCGCTATAATTCCTTTAAAGTCAAATTCCCATTTGATGGATTCGTTCATCTCAATCAGTTCTAAATCTCCTGATATTATTTCCGAAACCTTTCCTGCTGAAACCGGTGTCATGAATTTGTTGTTTCCAGAATTGATCTCCAACGCAGCCCCAAAATCATCTTTTTCATCTATATGCTTGATAACGCCAACTATGGCTGAAAATCCTATAGATGCCGGGTGACAGCTAGAAACAATTACTTTTTTGATGTTAGATAAATCCCATATCGCTTTTGAGCCTATATACTGTTCGTTGGATATTACAGCATCCATCAAACATATATCGATGAACTCTCCGTTTTTATAAATTTCTATAATTTTATCTTGCCTGCAGCTGAGACTTGCATCATAATCTTGAGCGGAAATCACAGCCGCCGCAATTCCTACAGTCGTTCCTTCAAGCATTTGCGGATAGGCGTTGTTGGTGCCCGTAGACACGCCAATAAGCGGAACTGTCTTGAGATATTTCGCCGCAAGTCTATGTGTGCCATCTCCGCCCAACACAACAACACATCCCAGTTTTTTCTCTTCCATAATCTGGGCCGCAACTTCCGTGTCCTTAGGCGATGCTTTAATCTTCATGTCTAAAACTTCCACAGATGCTTTTAACTCTTGAGATAAGTTAAGCTTCTCCTGGACCTTATAACCCATCATATATGAATCAGGCATAATATAGATTTTATCCACACCAAAATTTTGCGCCCCTAAAATTATTCTTTCTAAAATATTTACTTTTTCGTTGTTATCAATAACCGTTGCATGGGAAACAAGTCTTCTAATATCTTTCCCTGATGCAGGATTAGCAATTATTCCTATGGTAGACATATCATTCCCCTATCTGATGGCACGCGACCTATTGGCTGCGTGCCATCATTTTGTTTAGACTAGTTTTTTAACAGCTTTTACAATATCTTCTACTCTTGGCACGACATAATCTTCAAGGACCGGAGAAAATGGAATTGGCACATTGAGAGTTCCTACGCGAACAACAGGCGCATCTAAATCATAGAAAAAGTCTTCAGCAATCATAGCTGCGATTTCTCCAATATATCCACCCCGTTTTACTTCCTCGGATACAAGAACTACCTTTCCGGTCTTTTTGACAGATTTTTCTATTGCTTCTTTATCTAAAGGATAAAGTGTTCTTAAATCTATAACTTCTACATCTATGCCTTCTGCTTCAAGTTTTTTAGCTGCTTCTAAGGAATCGTACACTTGCTTTGCATAAGTAATG
>JAFGVC010000170.1 GCA_016938195.1 Tissierellales bacterium
TTTATTTTTAGAAAACTAAAATCAATAACCTTGAATACGCGATTTCATAAAAAACAGAAAAACTACACTTACCCACCCTAATCGGGGGTATGAATACAATCGACAATACGGAAATATAGGCAATTGTACATTTCCGCACATGTTACCACACATACTAAAAAGACTGCGCAGATAAAGATTATGCCATTTCAATATGCTAACTATAGTATGTAGCAGAAAAAGAATACTAAAATTAGCTTTGTGCATACTAAGATTAGCAATGGCTTCAGATTCTGAAATATTAAAAAAGTTTGGCAATCGAGTTCGAGAACTGAGAAAAGAAAGAAATATCTCTCAGGAAGAATTAGCTGATAAAGCTGATTTACACAGGACATATATCGGAATGATAGAACGAGCCGAAAAAAACATTACTCTTATGAATATTGAAAAAATTGCTAATGCATTAGAAGTAAGCATTAAAGATTTTTTCAAATGACAATAGAACAAATAGAAGCCTTAAGAGCAGGATTACAGGAAAGTTTTGACCTTTTAGTTGACAAAATAAGTAACGTACAAATTGGTACAAAAGAGCAGTTCCCTTTTGGTTGGAGAAAAGCAGCAAAAGGAAGAACGGTTTGGAGAATTTTAGAGGAATTAATAACTCAAAATCTAGAGCAATATCATACCGAATTTAAGATTGATACAATAATACCATCTGACTCAGAAGTATCTGTCTTTGATTTCGAATGTAAAATATCTGGGAACGAAACTCCCGTATATATCAATATTAAATCTGCGGTTTTAGGTGGCAAAAAGAATAGCGATGATATATCTAAAGGGATTGGTCTTAAAGAATTTTATGAAGAAGATATAAATAAAAACTTTTTTGTTGGTACTTTCTTCATAAAATTCAACGATGATATGACCATTGAAATTGACCATGCGACTGTATTTCCTATTGCTTGGATTCCAGACATCTATGTAAATCCTAGTAATAATGGAAATTTGCAATCTGCATACTACAAAGATTTAAATGATGCTGTCAGACGCTCAAACGAAGAATTTTATCCTCTATTTTTAGACGCATTAGCTTTGGCAAAAGCAAAAAAAGATGCAGGTAGTGGAGATATTATTCAAGAGCCGTCAGGTAAATATTTGAAGAAAATAAAAACTCGTTGGGTAGAAGTTGATAAAGATGGAACCCCAAAAGTGTAATACGTTATACTCGCTTATTTAAATTAAGAGCAAAGTCAATTATATATTCAACTTTCGGTTTGCATAAAGAAATATTGTTAAAAACAATTTTATCTATTTTATCAATGGCATCTTTTACAGTTAGGTCGCCACTTATTGCATCTTTTGAAATTTGTTCAAGTTGGTTCTTTTCTCCCTCATTAAAATTTAGAATTGGGATTTGAGAAATGTAACCAGAAGTAACCATATTTGAACGAATCAAAATACCTCTAACAATATATGTCACTAAGCTGCTGTTCAAATAGGAAATCATCCAGAAAATATCTTGTTTAGGTGTAAAAATATTAGCATTGACACCATAAGTGGAATTCTCTGGTAAATAACAAGCACTAAATGGTAATCCCATTGAAGAACATGTTATCCCTTCTTTTAGCATTAATTGTTTATTTCTAACCATGAAATCTCTGACTTTCATGCTCTCTTCCATGAAATCATTAATAATAAAAGCGTCAGGTTCTGTTCTAAATTTTCTAGAACCGGGATTTTTGTAAAAAGGCACTTCGTAACCAGTTTTTTTCACTGACGATAAATACTTCTTATCATTGCCTGTAGATATGCCTGTAATACATTTATATGTTTCCCCGACTCTGGGTAAATTAAATAATTTTAAGATATCAG
This sequence comes from Tissierellales bacterium, assembly GCA_016938195.1. GTDB lineage: Bacteria > Bacillota > Clostridia > Tissierellales > Dethiosulfatibacteraceae > JAFGVC01. The sequence goes on from JAFGVC010000170.1 coordinate 1,852, forward strand.
GTTCAACGTCAATAATAAATTGATTAGCACTTTTTTTTCTACTAAGCACTATGTTTTCAATATTAACAGCATTAAATGTCTTATTCTTTAATCTTTCTTCAAGCTTCAGTTTGTTTTTTGGACGGTTACTTACTAAAACTTTGTGTTGATATTGAGTTCCTTTTTGTAAAATTAGAATACAAGTTCTAACGTCTGCTTTTTGTTCCCAAAACAAATCATTTGGACATAATATTAACTGATGAATACTACATTGTGATAATATTTGCTCTCTTAGTCCTGAATGCATTGTCGCAGTTAAAAAAGAGTCTGAAATGATAACCCCAATTAATGCTCCATTTTTAGCACAATCAATAATTGCCGACAAAAACATTGAATACATGTTATTAATGCCGACTCTATCAAATAATAGCTTTAAGTCTCTTTTGTTATCTCGGATATAGTTTATTTCATGGCAATTGTATGGTGGGTTTGCTATATAATAATCATAATCAAGGTCTATAGAATTTGAAAAGAATTGCTGATTCTTCTTTTCCTTGTAATATTCAATGAAATCAATTTGCCTAAAATTAGAATATCTAATTTCACCATGTTCTATAATATCAAAACTGTCAATTTCTTTTCCTGCAAGGAAAAATGTTTTTAATAACTCTTCATTACCTGTTGCTGGGTCTAAAACTCTTTTCCCATTAGGATTTAATGCAATTAATTCATTTGAAATATAATCAGCAATAAAA